>JAUXHZ010000161.1 GCA_030621255.1 Candidatus Latescibacterota bacterium | reverse complement strand
GGCCACATAGGCAAAATTGCCGCTTACGGCTACACCCTTAGCGCCGCCGCCAACGCTACTACAGAAACCTGCTTCAAGCATAGTGTCCGGATCGCTGATATCTATCAGATGGAGCCCATTAAAATTATCAACCAGATAGACAAAATTTCCGTTTAAAGTTATATCATTTATAAGTTCAGCTACTGTAATTTCCGCTAATTTAACGGGGTTTGCGGGGTTGGAAAAATCAACTGCCACAAGAGTCGAATCATCACTGAAATAGGCCGTATCCCCCATCGCTGCCGCAGCCCCGCACTGACCACTGGTCTCCCATCTCCCTGTAAGATCTACATTCTCGCTATCACTGGCAACTTGCGGTGCCGAGCTTTCTGCGCTCCGGCTGTTGCCCACACTATGGTAGAAGACAACGAAGAGAAAAATAAAAACACACAGTGCTGTTATTTTAAAGCCTTTCATAATATTCGCCCCTTCTGTCTATTGCTCCTTTACTTAACAAACCTGCTAATAATCGATCAATATCAAAGTCGGGCACTGAATTAATAATATATCAGAAAAACACAGATTTCTCAAGATAGAAACAATCCCTGTGTCATTACCCCCTGCGATGTAAAACCGATAATCATAATGGAAGAAGAATAACCGGGATTGAACAACCGGCAGCCTAAAGCAACCAGATCAATTCTTCCCCTTCACGAAAAGTGATGCTAAATAATCCACCTTCAGGGGTTCGCCCGTAGCCTTTTCTATAAATTTATCCCAGGGAAGCAAATTGCCTTCGCGAAAAATACGGTCAATGAAATATCTGCTTACAGCCTGATTTCCGTATATCCGGCGATTTTTTTCTGCTCCCCCACCTAAGTTATTAACTTCAATGTAATGACGAAACTGCGCCGCTATAAGCTCGCCCAGCATATAATTATGGTAATATACCGGACTCGTAACAATATGAATCTTCGTTGCCCAATCAGGTTTGTCCCTTCCGGGAGGAGGAGTAACAAATTGATACTTCTGGACAATATCCCACCATAGAGCGTTTAAATTCCTGTGCGGATCTCTGTAAAGCTCCCTTTCAAACCTGAACATGACCTGACACCAGCGGGCAAACACAAGATGCTTTCCGCTGAGAGCCTTCCCGGCGGCAGGTGCAATTTCATCCGCCTCTTCCCTGCTTAAATCAAGAGCGCTTTTCATCCATAGCGGGTCGGTCGCGAGGGCTCCGAAAAACATGGCGGAGGCCTCGGTCAGGCAAAGATGCGGATATGTCCTCAGAAAAAATGGAAGGGATCTGTCAATATATTTATCATAAACAGCGTGTCCCAGTTCATGAAGAACTGTATCCATCCACCTCACGGTATCCTTTATATTACATAGAATTCGGATATCTCCACAGCGGTCTATATCAGTACAGAAGGCATGAGGGGATTTCCCTCCGCGTTCATAAAGATCGCTTCGCGCTAAAATATCACCAACCTGCATTCCGATACTTTTATAGAATTCTTCCGCTATTCCTGCGGGGTTTCTTCCCCTGTAAAATCGATCAAAATCGATACTTGATAGTTGGGGCAGTTCCTGAAAATACAGATCAGAGTAATGCCATGGCATCATCTGTTCTTCCGGGATTCCATACAATTCTGATAATCCTTTGTCCAATTCCTTTTTTAAAGCCCTGAACGGTTCTCGCGTAATCTGTTCAAGGTTGTCAAAAAGTGTTACAAGATCATCTTCATTCTGTTCGGTAAGATAAAGAGACATTGAGTAGAAATTATCAAACCCAGCCTTCACAGCAGTCTTGTTTCTAAGCTCAACAAGTCTGATAAGATCTTCCTCCAGGAGTTCTCCAACCCTTTTATGGCCTTCCCACGCAAGGCGTCTTTTTGTAGAATCGATCTCTCCTGCCAATATTCCTGCTACGTCATTCTGGGTCAGTTCATTCCCTTCAAGTTCTGTCCTGAAGACATTAAACCTTTGTTCCAGCCCGGAAGCAAGCTTTGTAATTTCCTCCAGGAATGATAAATCCGTTTGCTTGCCAAGATAACGTAAATAGAGGATATCTGCAATTCGAGCAAACATTTCATTCTCGAAATCGCCTTTTTCTCTTGCTTTCGCTACAAACGCGAAGTCCTCTCTGATCGAGTAAACCTCATCAACTTTAAACTGCAATCGGGATAATTTATCATAATCCCTTTTACTGCCGGTTGTAGCGCCCCCCCAGTGTGCAAGAGCAATCTCTTTTTCAAGAGGCTTAACAGTAATCTCATGTTTCAGAACAAACTCTCTAAAATTCATTTTCTCTCTCTAAGGACATAGTTCAGACAATTTCCCCAAACAGTTGTCCGCCGAATTTTCACTTGCCAATATCTCTTAACGCGTTTTTGGCGGCATCAACTATAGGATACATCGTAGGCGCTGATGTCAGCAGAGGGTGCGTGCCAAATTGCAGAGTAGCAAGATCTGTGGCCGTCATGTCATTTTGAAGAGCTACCCCGAGTATATTAACCATCTCACCAGCTGATTTACCTGAAACCACTTGGGCGCCAAGCAATATTCCACTTGGTCCCGCGAAGACAAGTTTTACATATTGAACAGAGCTATCGCTTAGATTACCGGGATGGCGATCCCGTGATTGCGCCTTTCCGATGACTATTTCAAAACCTTCAGCTCTTGACGTTGTTTCTATTTTCCCCGCCGCCCCCAACGATACTCCTTCGATCGATGTTGAAAATATTGCAAGATTCCCCTTTTTTTCTCTAACCATTTTTAAACCAAATAGATTTCCTCCGGCTATTCTCGCGTCAAATGTAGCAGTTGAAGCGAGCATTAATCTTGACGGCTTTCTTGTAAAGAAACATTTATGTTCGACACAATCGCCCGCCGCAAACACATCTTTTATTGACGTCCTCATATATTCATCTGTCCATATTCCTCCGGTAATCCCCATATGAAAACCTGCCTCTTTCGCAAGTTTTGTAGTCGGCTTATATCCAATCGAAAGAATTACCGCGTCAGCTTCAATAACAGTTGAATCTTCAAGCTCAACCCCTGATACTCTACCATTTTCACTCATGATCCTTTTAACCCTGCTCGAAGTCCTGATATCAATTCCGTTTTCAGACAATGCTTTGGCCGCATAATCAGAAACATCTTTATCAAAAGCTAACGGCAACACCCCATCGAGAGCCTCAACCAATGTTACTTTTTCAACTTCTTTTCTGAGTTCATCACTCATTTCCATACCGATAAAACCTGCACCAATCACAACAACATTCTTTGAAGCCTTTAATTCCGGCTGGACTTTTTTGATATATTCATAATCTTTAGGGATTGAATAGACACCATCAACCTTTGAACCTTCAATTGGAGGTATAACAGGCGTCGATCCAGTAGCAAGAACAAGCTTATCGTACTCAATTTCTTTATCTTCTGATGTTTTAATCATCTTGTTTTCATGATCAACTTTCACAACTTCATCAACAAGAAATTCAATCCCCAGTTTTTTAGGCCCATCTATACTCATAATACCATCATCAACATTCTTTAATGTCGAAAAGGTATATGGAATACTGCATGGAATGAGGGCTACCTCCTCCTTTTTTACAACAAGCACACTCTTTTCAGGATAATCAAGTTTGGCTGTTTTCGCTGCAATAATCCCTGCGGCAGACCCGCCAATAACAACAACGTCGTACTTCATAGAATCCTCCTTATAAAACTAAACTATAGAATTACTTTATCCGATCATACACTTTTTTCATACACGGTCAAATGATTATATTTATCGGTTTATTGCCATGGCAAGAAAGTATGTCCCCTAATTTGACAGCTTGAGCGGCGAGCTTAAGTTCGTCAGCTCCAAATCATAGCAAGGCGGTAACTAATGCGCGTATCCACCTTGTCAAAATCTACATGAACACCTGATGCAACTGGCTTGACAATTACCGCACCGGGCTCCTCAGAAATAC
>JAUXHZ010000356.1 GCA_030621255.1 Candidatus Latescibacterota bacterium | reverse complement strand
GTTTAACCCTCAGTTCCATCGCGACTGAAAGATCCGTAGGTAATTTTAGAAGAGCTGCTTTCAGGCTGTCTTCAAGCTCGCCGGCTTCAAGATTCCAAGATCGATCGATCTGCCTGGACAGTTTATCTAAATCATTCTCAGACCGCTCCTCATGATCTATCGGAATTATAGTCCTGCCCTTTTTCTTCCTCGCGAAGCTAATCGCCAGATTGGAGGCATTTCTATAAATATATGTCTTGAAAGAAGCTTTCTTTCGATATTTGCCGGAATTCTTGAAAAGATTCAGAAAAAGTGTTTGCGTTAGATCCTCCGCATCTTCCGAATTCGCGGCCGAGCGAAGAAAGAAGTTGAATATAGGTTTTTGATAGCGCTCGACAAGTTCGCGGAAAGCTTCCGTATCGCCTGCCGCTGTCTGAAACATTAATTCAGCATCATCCACTATGTTCTACTCCATATCAACCTGCAGGGATATTTCAAATCTTCCCCTCTCATTTCTTTTCACTTTGCATGCTCCGATAACAGGGTCATGCTCAAAGACAAGAATCCATCCTTCATCAGCGGCTCTGCCAAGCATTTCCTTCTTTTCTTTTAAGGTGGTAAGGGGAAAATGGTCATAAGCCATTATAAAAGGAAGATTAATATGAGAGGCAAGGGGAATAAGATCGCCGCAATACAGCAGATTACCCTCAGCAGTTTCAACGAGGACTATCTGGTGCCCGGGAGTGTGCCCCTCGGTCGGAATAACCCTAATGCCTGGAATTATCTCCTTTTCGCCATCGACAAGGAAGAGTTCGCCCTCGCTCTGAACAGGCAGATAGTTTTCTTCGAAGAAACTCGCTCTGTCTTTTTCATTGGGATTAAACGCCGCTTCCCACTGCTTTTTCTGAATGTAGTGCCGGGCATTTGGAAATGTCAGCCTAAGTTTGTTGTCAGTATCATAATAAGTTAATCCACCCGCGTGATCAAAGTGAAGATGAGTAGAGATAACATCTGTAACTGATTCAGGGTCTATCCCATTTGATGCCAAAACTGATCCAAATTCTTCGCACTTAATACCGTAGTTTCTAACCATTTTTTCACCAAGTTTTGTGCCTGCGCCGCTGTCAATTATCACTTTCCGTCCTTTTCCCTCGATACAAAGTGTTCTCATATGCATATCTATACGATTATTCTCATCCGCCGGATCAGTTTTGTTCCAGAGGGCCTTGGGAACTACTCCAAACATGGCCCCTCCATCCAATAGTAGCGTTCCGGCGTTTACAGGTTTCAAAATGAATTCACCAAGTCGCATTTTTGCCCTCCAGTACGTATCGTAAATAAGCAATGCTGGGAATGATATATCAGAACTTCAACTGCCTGTCAAAAGACAGTACACCGGCAGCCGGCGCATAGGCACGGTCAAAGATTCACAGTTTTAAGCCATTCTATTCTTCATAAATATGGCTGTGGGCAACATCGCCAATAATCAGCAGCTTGCATACCCTCTTTTGTATCGCTTGATACATAACATATATCCA
>JAUXHZ010000283.1 GCA_030621255.1 Candidatus Latescibacterota bacterium | reverse complement strand
GTTCACACTTCGTGTTCCATAAGTTGTGGTCTCATTAATGGATCAATTCTCCGCCTAAGGCGGATCATTGAGGAGATTAATATGCTTTTAAGACATACGCCAGATGAAATTAAAGAGAGGAAGGCCCTTACAGTAAACCCGGCGAAAACATGCCAGCCCATCGGGGCTATGTACGCGGCGCTGGGCATACACGCCTGCCTGCCGCACAGCCATGGCTCACAGGGCTGTTGCGCTTATCACCGAAGTACGCTAACGCGGCACTATAAAGAGCCGATAATGGCGGCGACCAGCTCTTTCACCGAGGGCTCTTCAGTATTCGGGGGCCAGGCGAACCTTCTACAGGCAATCAACAATATTTTTACCATTTATAACCCGGATATTATCGCGGTTCATACAACCTGTCTTTCCGAAACAATAGGTGATGATGTAAACCAAATTTGCCAGAAGGCAAGGAGCGATGGAAAGGTCCCGGAGGGTAAACATGTAATACACTGCAATACACCCAGCTACGTTGGTTCTCACATTACCGGTTTTGCGAATATGGTCAAAGGCATGGTTAAGTATTTCTCAGAATCGACAGGGGAGAAAAAAGATCAGGTAAACATTATTCCCGGGTGGGTAGAGCCGTCGGATATGAGGGAAATAAAAAAGATAGCAAAAGAAATGGGTGTCAAGATTGTCTTATTTCCCGATACATCCGATATTCTTGACGCGCCGCAGACAGGACATCATGTTTTTTATCCGAAAGGCGGAGTTACTATACCTGAACTGAAAAGCACTGGTGAGAGTAAATTCACCCTTGGCTTGGGCAATTTCGCGTCGGAAGCCGCGGCAAAGGAACTTGAAAATAAGTGCAAGGTGAAATACAAAGCGCTCGATATTCCCATAGGGCTTTTGGCAACTGACAGATTTATTGTTGCTCTTAGCAGAGCCGCTGAGGTTGATGTGCCGGCATCAATTACGGATGAAAGAGGAAGACTTGTTGATATTATTACCGATATGCAGCAGTATTTCTATAATAAAAGGGTTGCCTTGTTCGGTGACCCGGATCACCTGATTGCGCTTACGGAATTTCTTGTTAATATTGATATGAAGCCCGTTTACATTGTTAGCGGCACACCCGGAAAAGAATTTGAAAAGAGGATAAAAGAGATACTCAAGAGTGCGGTACCTGAGGCGAAGGTAAAGAACGGTGCTAATGCTGATATGTTCCTGTTGCATCAGTGGATAAAGAACGAACCGGTTGATTTGCTTATAGGTAATACATATGGTAAATATATCGCGAGGGATGAGGATATCCCGTTTATAAGAATGGGATTTCCCATACTTGACAGGATCGGCCATAGTTATTTTTCCACAGTAGGATATAGAGGCGCGATGAGGATATTGGAAAATGTATTAAGCGCGCTTATGGATAGGCAGGACAGGGACGCGTCTGAGGAAAGTTTTGAGCTGGTAATGTAAATAAGTCGTAAGGTCGAAGGATCTCTTATGGATAAAATAAAAATATTAGAAGAGAGAAAAGAGCAAATATATTACGGGGACAAAGAATCCAACGATGGTTCCTTTAATATGCAATGCGAAAGGAAAACTATTGCCGGTTCTATTAGCCAGCGGGCCTGTGTTTTTTGCGGCTCCCGCGTAGTATTATATCCTATAGTTGACGCTTTACACCTGGTCCATGGGCCCATTGGCTGTGCGGCCTATACTTGGGATATCAGGGGTTCTTTATCATCGGGGCGCCAATTGCATCGTTTATGTTTTTCAACCGACCTTCAGGAAAAAAACGTTATCTTTGGAGGTGAAAAAAAGCTTTATTGTGCTTTATGTGAACTCATTGACAGATATAAACCGGAGGCGGCCTTTGTTTACACTACCTGTATCATCGGAATTATCGGAGACGATGTAGATTCGGTATGCCGTCGGGTAGGGGCCGAAAAGAATATTCCTGTTCTTCCTGTTCATTCGGAAGGCTTTAAGGGGACGAAAAAAGACGGCTATCGCGCGGCCTGTGAGGCGTTAGCGGCTCTTGTTGGAAGCGGATCAACAAAGGATATCAGCCCCTTTAGCATTAATCTTCTTGGTGATTTTAACATTGCCGGAGAAACATGGCTAATTAAGGATTACTATCACCGGATGGGAGTGGAGGTTGTTTCCACTGTGACCGGTGACGGGCGCATTGCGGACATACAAAAAGCGCATGGGGCAAGACTCAATGTGGTTCAGTGTTCCGGTTCGATGATGCCTCTGGCAAAGATAATGAAAGAGCGCTATGGGATACCCTTTATTCGTGTCTCGTATCTTGGCATTGAGGATACCTCAAATGCACTTTATGAGGTAGCGCGTTTTTTTAAAAATAAAGAAATACTTCGACTAACGGACGAAGTAGTTAACGGTGAGGTTCAAAACATAAAACTGCCTCTTGAGCAGTATAAAAGAAAACTTAAGGGAAAGAAAGCTGTTATCTAC
>JAUXHZ010000182.1 GCA_030621255.1 Candidatus Latescibacterota bacterium | reverse complement strand
CCAATATATCCAATAATTCCACACATAGTTCTTCCTTAAACTTTAAACCGGTTTCTTAAAGGTACGGTTAACTCTATCCACACCACTTCTTATAGTTAAAATAACTTGTCAGCCTTTCTGAGAATATTCTTCGCTGCTTCCTCTGAACGGGCTTCAGCAATAACCCTTATTACAGGTTCCGTATTTGACATCCTCAAATGTATCCATCCTTCATCCATATCAATTCTTATGCCATCAACACTATTTACTTCACCTCTAAATATTTTTTGTGATTTCTTTGCCAGATCGGAAAAATCGCCTTCATAAGAACGTTTTTCTTTCATAATGTGGTACCGGGGCATTATTTTCAGTTTTTCACCGAGAGAGAGTCCCTGATTTGTCAGGAATTGAAGAATAAGAGCTATTCCAGTCATAGCGTCACGCCCGTAATGAACTTCAGGGTATATAACACCTCCATTCCCCTCACCCCCTATAACCGCATCTGTCTCCTTCATCAATGCTATTACATTCGCCTCTCCCACACTCGATCTGTGAAGAGGCACTTGATAACCACGGGCAACATCATCGATAAGACGGGTTGTGGAAAGATTGGTTACAACGGGCCCTCTTTTTGAGGTTAAAACAAACTCGGCGGCAAGAGATAGTGTTAATTCCTCACTGCAAACAAAGCCATTTTCATCAACCAGGACAAGCCTGTCAGCATCGGGATCACAGGCAAATCCAATATCGGCCTTCTCTTCTCTTACAGCACTCGCGAGATCGGTCAGATTAACCGGTGTCGGTTCCGGTACATGGGGAAATGGCGCATTCATATCTGTATATAGTTCTACAGTAGCCACACCGAGTTTTTCCAAAAGCAATGGAATAATTTTACTTCCAGCTCCATTAACACAATCAACAACCGCCTTTATCCCCGAAGACGCGATTTTTTCTACATCCAAACAATCAAGCTTTAATATTTTTTCTATATGAATGATATTGCCATCGTCATTTTTCTGGTATTTTCCGTATGAATCAGGTTCTGAAAATAGATGTTTATCACTCTCGACAAGCTGCTTGATTCTATCAATTTCTTCAGGAGGAAGAAACTCACCATTACTATCAAGAAATTTAAGGGCATTCCAGCTCGGGCCGTTATGACTGGCCGTAATAATTATTCCGCCTTCTGCTTTAAGTTCCTTCACCATAATCTCAACAGTCGGCGTGGATACAATTCCCAGATCCACAACGTCAAACCCCATAAACCTGAGAGATGAAAAAACCGCAGACATCAGATAGGGGCCTGAAGATCTTGTATCTCTTCCAACAACAACACGTCCTGTCTTTAATCCCAACGCATAGGCTGCCGTAAATCTCGATACCGTTTCCGGATTCATTCCCTTGTCCAAGAGGCCGCGAATACCTGAGATACTTATCATAAGCGATTTATCTATTTTCACCTTGTCTCCTTTATATCTTTCCAGAGCACTTACAACAATGTTTAAGAGTAATAAATATGATCATCTATGTCAATTGCTTGAAAACACACGTAGACAGACGCACAAAGCCGGCGTATAACAACGCTGCCAAAAAACAATTTGTATATGTAATCTCGGAAAAAGAATAATATTCCTGAGAACAAAAAAAGGAGGAAGCCTAAGCTTCCTCCCTAAAAAATCTGCGTTTAACAGATATTCTACTTACGTTCTTCTAACAAATGTTCGACAACAGAGGGATCCGCGAGTGTTGTTGTATCACCGATATCTGTCTTACCTTCGGCAATACTCTTTAGAATCCTTCTCATAATCTTGCCGCTTCTGGTCTTGGGAAGAGCGTCGGCATACTGAATCTTGTCAGGCTTCGCGATCGGACCGATTTCGACACTTACATGCTTTCTCAGTTCCTGAACAAGCTCCTCGGTCTTCTCTACTCCGTCATGCAGAGTAACAAAAGCATAGAGGCCCTGACCCTTTATTTCATGCGGCATCGGAACAACAGCCGCTTCAGCAACACTTGCATGGCTTACAAGCGCACTTTCGACTTCCATGGTGCCGATTCTATGACCGGATACATTAATAACATCATCCACTCGGCCCATGATCCAGAAATATCCATCCTCATCCTGTCTCGCTCCATCACCAGTGAAATAAAGATCCTTAAAGCGGCTGAAATAAGTTTGTTTATACCTTTCAGCATCACCCCAAATGGTTCTGAGCATTGCAGGCCATGGTTTATCGATAATCAGATAACCGCCCTCATTGACATCGCATTCGGAACCATCTTCCCTGACAACTTTCGGGAAAATTCCGGGGAACGGCAAAGTAGCAGACCCTGGTTTTATCGGATAAGCGCCGGGCAGAGGTGTAATCATAATTCCGCCTGTCTCTGTCTGCCACCATGTATCGACGATTGGGCAATTCCCGCCGCCGATTTTATTATAGTACCACATCCAGGCCTCGGGGTTGATCGGTTCGCCAACGGTTCCAAGCAGCCTTAAGGATGAAAGGTCGCGCTTCTCAGGCCATTGGTCTCCACTCTTCGCGATAGCCCTGATTGCTGTGGGAGCGGTATAGAAAATATTCACCTTGTACTTCTCTACGACATCCCAGAAACGATCCGGTTCCGGATAGTTTGGAACACCTTCAAACATAAGGGTTGTAGCTCCAAGACTCAATGGCCCGTAAACGATATAGGAATGTCCGGTAATCCAGCCGATATCAGCGGTACACCAGAAAACATCGTCATCCTTAATATCGAAAACCAGTTTGGATGTAAGAGTCGCGTAAAGCAGATATCCGCCTGTTGTATGTACTACGCCCTTCGGTTTACCGGTGGTTCCACTGGTGTAAAGAATAAAAGACACATCTTCGGAATCCATCTCCTCTACGGGACATTCCGTACTTGCATCTTTCATCTCATCATGCCACCAGAGATCTCTTCCATCAACCATTTCAATATCATTTTTGGTTCTCTGAACAACAATCACACTATTGATGGTGGAAGTTCCCTTGAGCGAAACGTCCGCGTTGTTCTTCAGAGGAATAACCTTGCCGTTTCTAAAAGACCCGTCCGAAGTGACAAGAATCTTTGCTTCGGCGTCGTTGATACGGTCCATAAGTGATGTAGCGCTGAACCCGCCGAATACTATAGTGTGAATGGCGCCTACCCTGACAGTGGCAAGCATAGCAATCGCAAGCTCCGGAATCATCGGCAGATAAAGGCAAACCCGGTCACCCTTTTTTATACCGTGTTTCTTTAGAACATTGGCAAATTTGCTAACTTCATCTTTAAGTTCGCTAAATGTATATTCTATCGCGTCCTCTGCAGGTTCTCCCTCCCAGAGAATCGCCTTCTTGTCACCACGGCCATTTTCAATATGACGGTCTATACAATTATAAGCGATATTCAGTTTGCCGCCCTGGAACCATTTTGCAAATGGAGGCTGCCAGTCAAGAACCTTGTCCCACGGTTTTGACCAGTGAAGCAGGTCTTCTGCCTGCTCGGCCCAGAAACCTTCAAGATCGTCTTTTGATTTGTTGTAAAGCGCCTTATATTCATCAAGGCTCTTTATATACGCCTTACTCGAAAACTCCTCGGAAGGCTCGATTTTCCGTTTTTCATCGAGCAATGAGGTAATAGTTTTCTTTTTCTCACTCATTAGGTACCTCCTATACGTTTTGGAAAAAAATAGATTTTTTACCGGCTGCATTACTGATAACTCAATTCCAGAACCATAATAGTAATACCGCCACTTC
>JAUXHZ010000298.1 GCA_030621255.1 Candidatus Latescibacterota bacterium | reverse complement strand
ATATTTGTTTCCAGGATTACCAAGTCCGCAAAGATAAGATATCCCGCACATTTTTTATCAGGATCCTTCTTTGTCTTGCTCTTTTTCTGTTTCTTTTCCTGCTTCTTTCTCTTCTCCTGCGCTTTCCTCTTCACCTTCTGCTACTTCAGCACCTTCTTCTACAACCTCTTCTTCAGGTAAATCAGCTTCTTTAGGAGCCGCAGTATGGACTAGCGTCACATCCAAATCAGAAACAAAGTTAATCTCTTTATAGTTTTCCACAATATCAGAAATATGAATCGTACTGCCTATTGCTAATTCACTTACATCTATATCGATAGATTCAGGTATTTCAGCGGGCGTGGAATTGATCATTATCTTCCGAATACTATGGTAGAGTACTCCCCCTTCTTCAGCTACACCTTTTGCCACACCGAGAATTCTAACAGGGACATTTACATCTATTTTTTCATCCATCGCAACCCTCATAAAATCGACATGAAGAATATCTCCCGTAACAGGATGATGTTGTACATTCTTTACAATTGTCACCATATCGGCAATATCCACGTCTTCAATCTCAAGAGTAATAATAATGTTTTCAGTTTGGGCATTGTGAATAATTTCCCTGATATTATGCTCATCCATTACAAGCGAAATAGGATCTTTCTTATGTCCATACAGAATACCTGGAATCTTTCCGCTTTTACGCAACTTGCTTCCACTGCTCTTGCCGGTTTCTTCTCTTACTTGTGACTTTAATAATATCTTTTCCATTTTTTCCTCCGTATTTACACAAACAACATACTGATTGATTTTTCTTCATGAATCCTCATAATTGCTTCACCAAGCAAAGGAGACAAATCAAGGATTTTCACCTTACTGCATTTGTCACCATCACTAAATGGAATCGAATTTGTGACAACAACCTCTTCAATAACAGACTTTTCCAATCTCTCAAGAGCGTTACCCGAAAATACCGGATGAGAAGCAACCGCGAGTATTCTCTTTGCGCCCTCTTTTTTCAACGCCTCAGCCGCCTGAGTAATTGTTCCTGCAGTGCTGATTATATCATCAAAAATGATAATATCTCTGCCGTCAACATCCCCAATAATATTCATAACCTCCGAAGCGTCCGGTGTCATTCTCCGTTTATCAACTATCGCCAAGTCCGCACCAAGTTTTTTCGCAAAAGCCCTTCCCATTTTAATTCCGCCAACATCCGGGGAAACAACAACAGGGTTGTCAAATTTCTTCTCCACAATATATTCAAGGAAGACCGGAGTTGCAAAGAGATTATCCACCTGAATGTCAAAAAATCCCTGAATCTGAGCCGCATGAAGCTCAAAAGCCAGTACGCGGTGAGCTCCCGATGTTTCTATTAGATTAGCAATAAGCTTCGCTGATATCGGAACCCTCGGGCCATCTTTTCTGTCCTGGCGGGCATACCCATAGTAAGGAATAACAGCTGTAATTCGGCTTGCCGACGCTCTGTAACAAGCATCAATCAATATCAGCAATTCCAGAATATTTTCCGCCGGGGGAAATGTGGGCTGTATAATAAATACATCTTGTCCCCTTATATTTTCCTTAATATTTACATGTATTTCTCCATCTGAAAAGCGATCAACAACAACATCACAAACATCTTTACCCATATAATTTGAGATCAATTCAGAAAGACGCAGATTGGCTGTTCCGGAAATTAAAGTTATTCCATTAGACATTAAAATACCTCCACAAAAAAAAGTGACCCTTCCGGCCACCACTTCCTATTTTATCTGGGGCGGGAGGATTCGAACCTCCGATGCGGGACCCAAAACCCCGTGTCTTGCCACTTGACGACGCCCCACCAAATACAATGCTCCTTCACCCAAATTTATTATTTATTCTAAGAGTTCTTTCTCAGTCTCAGTTTGAATATTTTTTTGTTCCTTTTCGTAAGCTTCAACTATCAGTTTTTCCATCCAGCTTCTCGTTTCACTGTTTATCGGATGTGCTATATCCTGATAGGTCCCGTCAGGCCTCTTACGACTCGGCATTGCAACAAAGGTTCCTTTAGCGCCATCAATAAGTTTGAGCCCGCGAACAACAAAACAATCGTCGAATGTAACACTGGCAAAGGCTTTTAATTTATTATCGTCATGTAAAGAAATCCTTATCTCAGTAATCTCCATTTGCCCTCCTTGGATTTTCCCATTTATAAATATCAAATGTTCTATTTACAGGCTCCACAATCACTCCAAAATATCCTTCATCCAACACGCGGTCCAACATTCTTGCCGCACTTGCATTTTTAACAAAAACCGCA
>JAUXHZ010000255.1 GCA_030621255.1 Candidatus Latescibacterota bacterium | reverse complement strand
TTTATTGCAACAATAACTTTTGACGTCCGCATTCCGGCGAGATGCTGAATTGCCCCGGAAATTCCGCAAGCAATATAGAGTTTTGGATTTACGATTTTTCCGGTCTGCCCGACCTGAATAGACTGAGGAACGTAACCGGCGTCAACAACCGCTCTTGAAGCCCCTACAGCTCCACCGAGCAGGTCGGCAAGTTCCCCCAGAATTTCAAAGCTTGAACTATCCTTCATCGCTCTTCCGCCGGCAATAATTACTTCAGCTTCTGTGATATCAGGCCTGCCGCCAGCCATCGGGATAATTTCAGTTGCCAAAGCTCTAATCATATCTTCCATAACACCGGATGGGTGTGTTACTGCTTCAGTTTCCCCGGCTGCGGGATCCGCCGGCGGAAGGTTGTTCGGTCTTATTGTAATAAAAACCGGGGGTGTGCCGACAGGAGCAATCTCAACAAAAAGTTTTCCCGAATAAACCGGTCTTTTGGCAATACAGCGTCCATCTTCGAACCGTAAATCAACACAGTCACTAAACATTACACCATCAACACGAGCTGCTACCCTTGGACTGAGATCCCTGCCCATAGCGGTCGCTCCGAAGAAAACATACCCATAGCTGCCGCCTGCTATCAAATCCGAGAGAACTTTCGCGTAACCTTCAGTGGAATATTTTTCCACTATAGTATCATCCACACAGAAAGTTTTTCTGATTCCGAGACCATCAATATTCTTTGAAAGCTCTAAGGCGCCTTTGCCTACAAGAACAGCATCAATTGACCCTCCCGTTCCCTCGGCAACAATTCGTCCAGCGGTAAGCAATTCTTTGATTACCCTTTTCAGCTCCCCATTCCTTATTTCTCCAAAAATCAGAATATCATTCATTATAAATATCCTCCTCTATATTAATATTTTTCCAATCCTGTTATAATACTTTTGCTTCCTCACGTAATAATCTGGCAAGTTCGACAGCTTTTTCGCCGGGTTCTTCACCCTCAATAATTTTGCATTCACCACTTTTTGGAAGGGGCAGCCAATTGATAATTGTACTCTTCTTTTCCCCGGAAGCGGCGCTGGAATCAAGGTCAGCCAAAGTTACTTTCTTAATCTCTTTCTTTTTAGCCTTCATGATTCCCGGAAGAGAGGCATAACGGGGTTCGTTGAGGCCTTTCGCGCAGGATATTATCACAGGAAGATCCGCTTCAACTTTTTCATCCGCGCCTTCTATCCTTCGCAATAAAAAGACCTTTTTATTATCCTCGGAAATTTCAAATTCAGCAATTACATTAACCTGCGGAATATCAAGCTTTTCAGCCAAAAAGGACTGTGTTTGAGCCATATCATAATCTATCCCCTGTTTTCCGCAGAAAATTATATCATATCCGTTATCCTCAATCACCTTGGCTAGAACAGCGGCAATCACAGCCGGCGTCGACTTTTCCAGATCAGCGTCACATATATGGATACCCTTATCAGCCCCCATAGCAAGAGCTGTCCTAATAATTTCTGTTGATTCTTCAACCCCCACGCAAACAACAGTTACAGTAGTGTCTCCTCCTACAGTCTCCTTTAGTTTTAGACCCTCTTCAATAGCATACTCGTCATAAGTATTAATTATAAATTTAACACCCTCTTTATTGATCCCGGACCCCTCACTGTTAATTAATATCTTAGCTTCAGTATCCGGAACACGTTTTAATAATACTATAATCTTCAATTTTTCCTCCTTCCAAAACCAGATCCAAATATCAATCTATTCAGGGAATATTCTATCGTACTCCTTTATAATCTCTCTGGAAATAACCATTTTCTGAATCTCGCTCGTTCCCTCATAAATCTCCAAAGCCCTCACATCCCTATATAGTCTCTCTATCAAAAACTCAGAAGTATATCCCACTCCGCCATGAATTTGAAGAGAATCGTTAACAATTTCACTTGCAGCGCTTGTTGAAAAAAGCTTTGCCATCGATGTTAGTTTTGAGGTAGCCTCACCCCTGTCACGCAATCTGGCAACCGTATAAACGAGTAAACGGGAGGCCTCAAGCTTGGTTGCCATCTCCGCTATTTTCCACCTAGTAGACTGGAAATCAATAATTCTCTTGCCGAACTGCTTTCTTTCTCTAGCGAATTTTACAGCTTCATCAAGAGCGGCTTGGCTTATCCCAAGAGCTTGAGAGGCAATTCCTATCCTTCCTCCATCAAGTCCCCCGAGAGCTATCTCCATCCCCTTACCCTCTTCTGCCAGAAGATTAACGGCAGGTACAACACAGTCTTCAAAAACAAGTTCGACAGTAGATGACGCCTTAAGCCCCATCTTTTTTTCAACCTTTCCAACAGAAAACCCCGGGAAATCCGGTTCTACAACAAAAGCAGCCAACCCCTGATTTCTATTTTCCGGGTCGGTCCTCGCGAACACAATCACAACACCCGCTTTATCGCCGGTCGAAACAAACAATTTCGAACCGTTCAATATATAATGATCGCCTTTGCGAACGGCAGATGTTTGTATCGAGCCGATATCACTGCCGGCATTTGGTTCGGTAAGAGCATACGCTCCGAGGATTTCTCCAGAAGCCAGCATCGGCAAGTATTTCTCGCGAATTTGGTCACTACCGAAATTGAGAATAACCCAATTTGCAAGCGAATTATGAACAGATATTGCCACCGCTGTAGACGCGCATACTCTGCTGATTTGCTCTATTGAAAGAGCCAAACAAAAATTGCCAAAATCAACTCCACCATATTTCTCGGGAACTGTCATTCCAAGAAACCCAAGTTCTCCGAGCTGTTTGTATATATCCTCCTGAAATTCACCCTTTTCATTGCTTTCTACTGCTACA
>JAUXHZ010000258.1 GCA_030621255.1 Candidatus Latescibacterota bacterium | reverse complement strand
CGGATCAAATGGAGGCAAAGTTTGAAAAAGAAATTGAGCCATGTATCGGCAGGTTGGAATTGTTTCTTACACACCTTGAAAGATCCAACTATATATCATTTATTAATATCGCAGGACACAATGGGACAGTTGAGAACGTGCCCCTTCGCTAAATTGCCTTAAGCTGCCCACTCCGAATTATTTCCTGCGGATAATAATCGCGTTCATGCTCCCGTGACTGCTGCTTTGAATAAGAATATTATGAGTTGCTTCAGATGAAAGATTAAATTCTATAAACTCCGGGGCCAATGCTCTGACATTTCCCGACAAAGAGGAAAAGAGCGAAGTAATGCTGGTAACATCAAGAGGCTTAAAATCCCCATCGAGATCAATTGAAGAGTATTCAAAACGCGGATCGTTGGCGATACCCTTACCGCTCAAGTAAAGGGCAGCGCTCCAATCGGCGAAAAGCTCAATAAAATCCTCGCCTGTTACATTTTCAATATTCTCAATCCCGCTTCTTTTTGATTGAACAAGTTCCTTGAATATCCCGTCACCATACCTGTCCCCCAGATATCGCAGGAAGAGAAAAGCCGCCCCGCGTTTGGGAATATTATCTTCACCGTACACAAGCGACACATCGCCCGGATCGTCCAGAAATTTGTCGGCCCTTCCAATATTGTCGGCAAAATGCCCATTAAGATACTCCGCCATATGGGCAAGGCCTTCCTCCAGCCACACCTCTTCTATATAGGTCGCGAGAAAACCACTGCCGTAAGTCAAAACCCTGTAGTTGAACATTATCATATGAACAAATTCATGCCCGAGAACACCTTCGATAGATTCCAGGGCACCTTCCTTTGGCAATACGGGACCGTAAATCCCGCCCGGATCAGGGACAATTGTGTAAAAGATCTCCATAGCGTTTGTGCAGTTTGCGTCTACCATGGAAGGCAACAGATCGGTTGGAAGAAAAAACCCTGCAATATACCAGTCTACACCATCCGGCGTCAACTCGTTGACAACGGGGGACATCAATATAACAACTTTTTCGTCCCCATTTATATCGGACTCCTCCCCATAATATTCGCGGTCTGTCTGATAAACACTCTGTTCAAATTCCTGTCCCAGCGCATAAGCTTCCAAATCAGTTATGCACCCCGGATCTGTTGAGCTGTCAAGATAAAGCAATGTGTGACTACCTTCATATTTTAAATAAGCTTTGACTCTTGTATAGCTACCCGCATCTGTTGTTGAGCCGTTATAATCAGAGAAAACATCAAATCCCATACTGTCTGGAGCCGCTCGCCCTTCTGTTAAATATGAATATATCTTTTCTTTTTCGATCTCGTATGATAAATTCGCCCCTTCTCTTTTTAGGAGCCCAATTGTTTCCTCTCTTTTCTTCCTGTCGAATCCAAAAGATCCTGTTTCACTATTATCATTTGATAAATAAAGATTTGTTTTTTTGTTTATAGGTTTCATTTTCTCGCCGTCGGCGATAAAAGCGCTTCCCGTTACTCCATCAAGTTCAATCGAATAATTATAATTCGCTGATCCATCAGGCGGTACCGAATTGCTGAATACAACCAGTAGATGCCGCTTCGTCCCTCCTGTACACAAAGGAAAATCAAAACCTTCCGAACAGAAAAAACCCTTGGAAACATCGCCCTGATCTAATGTCAGATGGAAGGGGAGCGAAGAGGTAGGAAGAAATATCTCGCCTCCACTCAACGGAATCAACCCGACAATCGGGCTTATCTGCTCCGCCCTCAATTTTCCGGCAAAAAGATCAACAGGAACAACCGCTTTAAGAATATTTTGATCCCCTTCGAATGGAACAGCATACCTTCTGATCGCGCTTTGAGTAAATTCTCCGGGGGAGAAAGCGATTCTGTTTTTCCATGGAGTTATATTAAAGCGATCCCCCTCTACAATTATCGTATCCCCCGCACCCACCGTATCAGGCGAAATCGAGTATATCACAGGAGGTATTCCAGCCCCTTTTTCCTCACTGCACCCGGAAAACAAAGTTGCAGCGGAAAAGATAAAAATAATAAGTATTGATCTTTTAGAAAGGTTCATTTTTTTCATAGCTTTTAAGTTCCTTGCCGTAATTATCAATCCATTAAATATATTCGAAAAATACCAAAGAAACGGACGTACCGCAACAGGTCACTTTGAAATAAATAAAGCCTTGTTTTTATAATTCATTCACTATCCAACGTTTTCCAGCTTAGTAATTGCATCGGCATATATCTTGCTGTTTTTGGTTCAAGAGCTAAACACACTGATTACTACTTAAAAATTTACCGGTAAAAACTATGTCACTCGTAGTTGATATTATAAACCCCCAGCAGGATAAAGATAATCCTCTCGCGGTTGACTGCAGGGAGGCCGGATGGAAAATTAACGAATTTTCATCCGTAAATGACCTTGTTTCTTCGAATAATAAAGATTTCGCACCGCTATTGATCCTTTCCATACCTGAATCCTGGCAAAAGAAAGATCGCTCTAAAGCTGCCGCCGCAATCTCAGCCTGGCATGATAAACATTCAAAAACTCAGCTTCTTCTGCTTCTGCCTAAAAACTATATGAAAAGCGACAAGGCTGCTATTGAATTCGGGGCGAGGCATATATTATTTAAACCATACAGCAGCAATGATCTTTCCCGGCTTCTCGCGCAGATAGCCCAGGGAGTGGGAAAACGCGAGCAAAGATACGCGATTGACAAAATCAACCAGCCCCCTGAAGGCTTTGAGAATATCATTGGTATTAGCA
>JAUXHZ010000358.1 GCA_030621255.1 Candidatus Latescibacterota bacterium | reverse complement strand
GGGAATACCGGTTCTCTTGAAAAGTTTGTAAAAAAGAAAAATGTTGATGAAATTATCATTGCTATTCCTACAGCTCCCCGTCGTTTTGTGAGGAATATGATTCATTTATGCAGGCGTGTAAGGACTCCGTATAAAATAGTCCCCGGGGTTATGGAGATAATCAAGGGGGATGTCAATATAAACCAGATACGCAGGGTGCGGGTTGAGGATCTTCTGGGCAGGGAAACGGTTGACTTTGACCTTGATTACATAAAGCCGACTCTTTCAGGGAAGAGGGTGCTTGTGACGGGAGCGGGTGGAAGCATTGGAAGTGAGTTGTGCCGTTATATCTCTCAAGTAAACCCGGCTGAGCTTATACTTCTGGGCAGGGGGGAGAATAGGATATTTGATATTGAGGAGGAGTTACGATCGAAATTCGAAGGGACAAAAATATCGACAGTTATAAATAATCTCCGGCACCCGGATAGGACTCAACGGCTCATCGTCGATCTTTCGCCGGATATTATTTATCATACGGCCGCTCACAAGCATGTGCATTATATGGAGAACGATCCCGAGGAAGCGGTTATAAATAATATTGGTGTAACTCTGAATCTTGTCAGGGCTTCCCGAAAGGCTGGAACCGGGCGTTTTGTTTTTATTTCCACCGACAAAGCGGCTAATCCCCGGGGTGTGATGGGCGCTACGAAAAGGGTAATGGAACTATATCTTTCAACCCTCGGCAGTAAGGATTCGTGCAGGTTTATGTCGGTACGTTTCGGTAATGTAATCGGGAGCGCGGGGAGTGTTGTTCCTCTGTTTCTTAAACAGATTAAAAGAGGAGGCCCGGTTACGGTGAGTGATTCCGGGGCCGCGCGATACTTTATGACAGTAAAAGAAGCGGCTTTGCTGGTACTTGAAGCCTCGGTAATGGGGAATGGCGGGGAGATATATATACTTGATATGGGAGAAGCGATAAATATACTTGAGATGGCGAGAGATATTATTGAACTCTCGGGTCATGATCCGAATGATGAGATTCCAATTGAATTTACAGGTCTGCGCCCCGGCGAAAAACTTCTTGAAGAGCTTGTCAATATAGATGAGAAATTGATTCCATCGGATCAAAAGAAGATATTTATTGCGAAATCCCCGGTTCAAATTTCTTCTGAAATAGACAAAGATATTGAGAAACTGCTGCAATTTGCCATCGCCGGGAAGAGGGATGAGATGCTTCTTGCTTTGGAAGGTTTGGTGCCCGGTTTTAATATTTCTTAATATTCACTGGGGGAAGTAATATTTTGATCAATATTGAACTCGAAGAAAAGATAGAAGATGAAGAGATATCGAAACTTCTAACTAACATACCATTCCGTAATTTTTTCAATACATCCCTTTGGGCGAATATTCTTGAATCATCCTTTTCCGGGTTTTCGGCGCGCTGGATTACTGCCAGAAGGGGGAATGTTCTTGTCGGGTTCATGCCTGTTATATTTATCAAAAGGAACTTTTTCTATTTTCTT
>JAUXHZ010000124.1 GCA_030621255.1 Candidatus Latescibacterota bacterium | reverse complement strand
CCCAATCGTTTGGATTGTTAAAAATTCTGAAGCTTGCAGTTTTGACCCCACAGCCAACCCCAGGCAAATTGTAACAATATTGATCATGCTGTTCTTAGCGGTTTCTGCCAACCTGTCGGTCCTGCCGCATTCGTTGATTAAATTGCCGAACATCAACGCGCCAATAAGCGGAGTAGCAGCCGGTAATAATATTGCGCAAAGAATCAGTACAACTAACGAAAAAAGTATTTTCTCAGTCTTAGAAACATGGCGCAACTGTGTCATTCTTATTTTGCGTTCTTTCCTCGATGTAAATAACCGCATGATTGGCGGCTGGATAATCGGGACAAGAGCCATATATGAATAGGCGGCTACAGCTATCGCCCCCAACAATTCCGGGGCCAATTTTGAAGTCACAAATATCGCGGTAGGCCCGTCAGCGCCGCCGATTATACCGATAGAAGCGGCTTGTTTAAGTGAAAAATTCATGCCGGGAAGTGTAATAGCTCCAAGGAGTGTTGTAAAAATACCAAATTGAGCGGCTGCCCCAAGCAATGCCAACTTCGGATTGGCAATTAAGGGGCCAAAATCAGTCATAGCTCCTATTCCCATAAATATCAAAAGAGG
The DNA here is from genome assembly GCA_030621255.1 of Candidatus Latescibacterota bacterium. GTDB lineage: Bacteria > Krumholzibacteriota > Krumholzibacteriia > Krumholzibacteriales > WJIX01 > JAGHBT01. The sequence continues at coordinate 4,056 of JAUXHZ010000124.1, read as the reverse complement.
AAAGACACCGGTTTTGATACCAACATTATAAATATACCACAAAAAACCGCCCGGTTCCGCAATCCCCGCGACAGGAATATTAGCCAGAATCCCGCCAAAACCGATAGGAATTAAAAGAAGTGGTTCAAATCCTTTAACAATACCGAGGAAGATCAAAAAAGAGCAGACAACAATCATAATAATGTTCGGCAAAGTAAAATTAACCAGACCGGTATTGCGAATAACATTTGTAAAAACTTTTCCCAGCTCCAGCGCTTCCATTTATATCTCCTGATTTGATTGTTGCAGCACGGGGATATTGTTTCTCCAACTCAACGGCCTGAATTTATCCTAACCTCGTTAATATTTGATTAGCACTCACTGAATCTCCAGCCTTTACATCAATAGAAACCAGAACCCCATTTCTCGGCGCTTTTATTTCTGTTTCCATTTTCATCGCTTCAATAATCATAATTATCTCGTTTTTCACAACACGCTTATTTGCTTTACACAAAACCCTGATAACTATACCTGGAAAAGGCGTTCTGATTTCGAGTGTATCTTCACTCGGTCCGGGAATAGATTTCGTTGTATCAGGAATCCCTTCCTCAACTTTTATTTTATATTTTCGTCCTTCAACGGTAACAATATCATCTTTTAAGATTACAGGATATTTCTTGCCGTCAACAGTCACCATAAAAGTGTCGCTTCTATTCTTGGCTCCTTCTTTACTCCTGATAATTTTCCGTACACGAACTTTACCTTCTCCTTTTAAGAAAGCAATCCCTTTTTCTTTACACGTGGCGACAATAAACAGATTCTCTTCAGTTTTTTCAAGATCATTTTCTTTTAATAATTTCTCAGCCGGTTCTATCCCTTTCTCAGGGTCGTTATCATTAATCTCCAACACATTTTGAACTGTTGGCTGCAGGTCCATTTTTTCTGAAGCAAGTTTAACAAGTTCAGGATCCGGTTCAACAGGAGTTTTGCCAAAATAGCCCAGGATCATCTTGCCGTAGCCCTCCGCAAATTTCTCCCACGGGCCAAAAATTACATTATTAAAGGCCTGCTGGAAGTAAAACTGTGATACTGGCGTAACTGATGTGCCAAACCCTCCGCGTCGAACGACTTCGCTCATTGCCATGATTATTTCAGGAAATTTATCCAACATATCATTATCCCGAAGCATTTGAGTATTGGCGGTTAACGCTCCGCCCGGCATTGGTGAGAAGGGAATGACCGGAGAAACTGATTTAGCTTCGGGTGGGATAAAATAGTCCTTCATACAATCTTTGAACACAGTTTCAACCTCACGGATCTTGTTAATATCAAAGCCAAGATCATACTCGGTGTCCTTCAGAGCATGCATCATAGTTAATATATCCGGCTGTCCGGTACCGCCCGAGACAGGAACCATTGAAAGATCAATACCATCTACTCCGGCTTCAATTGCCGCCATATAGCAGTGCACTGATATACCGGCTGTTTCATGTGTATGAAATCTTACGGGAATATCCCCTGGTAAGAGTCTTTTTGCCATTTTAATAGTTTCAGATACCTTTTTCGGGATTGCCGTCCCAGAGGCGTCTTTAAAACATACCGAACTATAAGGCAAACCTGAATCAAGAATATTTCTCAGGGTCTTTTCATAAAAAGCTACATCGTGAGCGCCGGCGCAACCTGGCGGCAATTCCATCATTGTTACAACAACTTCATGTTTCAGTCCGTTATCAACTATACACCTGCCGCTATAATCAAGATTATTAACATCATTTAGAGCGTCAAAATTTCTAATCGTTGATACACCATGTTTTTTAAACATTTTCGCGTGCAAATCAATAATGTCGCTGCTTTGAGAATCCAGGCCGACGACATTTACGCCGCGCGCTAATGTCTGAAGGTTAATATCCGGTCCGACAATTTCCCTGAAACGATCCATATTTTCAAATGAATTCTCATTGAGATAGAAAAATGGACTTTGAAACATCGCGCCGCCGCCGGACTCAAAGTGAGTTATCCCCGCGTTTACCGCAGCTTCCAATGCCGGCACAAAATCATTCATATGAACACGCGCGCCGAACACTGATTGAAATCCATCCCTGAAGGCCGTACACATTACATTTATCTTTTTTTTTGCCATATCTTTTCTCCCAACACCTTCGTCCGTTTCTGGCGCCCATTTTCCCGTAAGCTGAGGGACCTTCGACCAACCCAGGCGTTAGCGAAAGGTTTTAAAGGTAAGGAGTCCTCTTTTACTTTCTATTCTTCACTGCCACCGCAATCGCGGCAATCAATGCATTATCCTCAAGAACTAATTCGGCTTTCGCCGCCATCTTCTTTTCAGGCAAATAGTTCTGAACAATGTAACTCATTAGTTGTATTGTGCTTACCATGATAATCAAAAAAGCAAATACTACGGTCATCCCCGCTATGGTAAGCTCCAACCCGCTAAAAAACATCCCGAATCTCCTCTTCAGTTGTTTTCTTGCCACCATGCCGTATTAGTGGGGCAAGGCCGTTTACAATGACAGCTAAAAATACTATCAAAGATATCTTAATAGATATGCTTTAACTATCATACAATCAATAGCTTTTTTTAGGTATTTAGCACAAGCTCTGGCTTGAGTTAATGGAGGGATTAAAAGAAGGGCGATCTCCCCGGCGGGAGAATCGCCCTTCGATATCTCTATTTTTGCATTCCAAGCTGCCACAAAAGGAAACTCATTTCATCAACAGTATCCTCAATTGTCTTGCTAAGGGGACGGCCGCCTGAATGTCCCGCTTTTGTATCATATAGAATCATAACCGGATTATCCGAGCTGTTGGCCATCTGCAGGAGAGCTGTCATCTTACGCGCGTGAAGAGGCGCTACCCGTGTATCCGAATCGCCCGTAATAAACAAGGTTGAAGGATACTCCACTGCTTCCGTAATATTATGGTAGGGTGAATATTCGTATATGTACTTAAACTGTTCGGGATCTTCAGCGTTCCCGTACTCCGACACCCAGAATTTCCCAAGTAGAAACTTTTGATAACGAAGCATATCAAGGAGAGGATATGTACATACAACAGCTCCAAAGAGTTCCGGACGCTGGGCAAGTACCGCACCGACAAGCAGCCCACCATTACTCCCCCCTCTTATGGCAAGTTTGGAAGGACAGGTATATCCATTATCAATCAACCACTGTGCCGCTCCAATAAAATCATCAAAAACATTTTGTTTGTTTTCAAACATTCCCGCTCTATGCCATTCTTCACCGAATTCTCCGCCGCCTCGAAGGTTCGGAACAGCGTAAACACCGCCATACTCGGTCCAGAGAACTCCAGTTGACCTGAACCCGGGAGTTAAACTAACATTAAACCCGCCGTATCCGGTCAGCAATGCGGGATTATTTCCGTTTAGCTCGATATCGCTCGAGTGAACAAGAAACATCGGCACTCTCGTACCATCTTTTGAATTATACCAGACCTGCTTAACTACAAGTTTATCACTGTCAACCGGAACATCAAGTTTTGCCCATACTTTCTGGTCGCCTTTCCTTACATCGTACCGGTATATCGTTGTCGGCACATGGAAAGAAGTAAAGACAAAGAAGGCTTCGTTTCTCTTCCATCTGCCGCGCACTCCGCTGACAGTACCGAGAGTCGGAAAGGATATCTCGCGGACAAGCTTGCCGTCCGGCTCAAAGACCCTTACCTTCGAAACGACATTCTCCAGATAATTAACAAAGAGTTTCTCTCCAGCGAGAGAAATATCTTCTATGACAGCTTCGGTTTCAGGGATAATTTCATTCCAATTCTCCCGGGCGGGGTTTTTGAGATCAACAGTGAGAATACGCCCTTTTGGAGCATCCCAGTTCGTCTGCAGAAAAAGTATCCCTCCGCCATACTTAGGACTAAACCTGGCATCGATATCCTTAACAAGAGGTTTGATCGGACCATCGCTCTTTAAATCCTTGTAATAAATCTCTGTTTTCTGTCCCCCCGACCCGTGAAATACAACAATCATCAGATAGCTGCCGTCACCTGTAATACCCGCTCCAATACCGGCCTTGGGGCCAAAACCCTCTCCGAAAA
>JAUXHZ010000007.1 GCA_030621255.1 Candidatus Latescibacterota bacterium | reverse complement strand
AAGTGATGACAGTGATTATTTTATAAGCCTGCATGGCGGCGCCGATCAGGTGATTAATAATTTTGTGACCGTGGAAAGTGATTCCGGGATTGTAAAATGGCGGATAAAGGCGCCTGTGGCAAGGGTATACAATACCAGAAAACTTCTTGTAACAGATAATCCGGTTATAAAATTCTTTGATGAAAATGGGGAAGTGTCATCCGTGGTTACCGCGGGCAAGGGTGAAATTAATCAGAAAACTCGGGATCTAACCGCGATCGGCAGCGTTGTAGTTACTTCAAACGAGGGGTATACGCTTGAGACCGAGAGCCTTGTCTGGCTTCATGAAAAGGGCGAAATTCATACCGAAGATTTTGTAAAATTTACAAAAGGTGATAATGTTACAACAGGATACGGTTTTTGGGGCTATCCCGAATTAAAGGAATTTGATATAGTCAGAGATGTAAATGGGAATTTGATTGACGAAGATGGAATGATAAATGAAGAGATGAATAAAGAACTGGAGGAGAATGGAACTGAGGAATAAGGAGCTTTCCCACTCCGGTGATGGGAGAAAAGGGTTTGGAACAGACAAGTTGGTTAAAAAATATCAGAAGAAACTTGTTGTAAATGAAGTTTCAATCTCGGTTCAAAGGGGAGAAATTGTGGGGTTGCTTGGGCCAAACGGCGCCGGCAAAACAACCACATTCTATATGATGGTGGGGATGATCAAACCTGAAAGCGGGAGAGTGTTTTTTGATGACAAGGATATTACAGGTTTGCCGATGTACAAAAGAGCGAGGATGGGAATAGGTTATCTTCCCCAGGAACCCTCTATTTTCAGGAGATTGACGGTAGAGGATAATATCAAAGCTGTAATTGAAACTATTTCTATTTCTGCTGATAAGCAGGAGGAATTTCTCGAAAATCTCCTCGATGAACTTGACATAAAGCATTTGAGGAAAAGCTACGGGTATCAGTTGTCAGGCGGGGAGAGGAGACGTGTGGAAGTGACCCGGTCTCTCGTTACAAATCCGTCCTTTATGTTGATGGATGAACCTTTCGCCGGTATCGATCCGATTGCTGTAGCTGATTTGCAGGAGATAGTTGTCAAGTTGCGCGAAAGGGGTATCGGTATATTAATAACGGACCATAATGTCAGGGAGACATTGTCGATTACTAACAGAGCGTACATAATGTATGAGGGAACTATCAAGTGTTTGGGTGACGCAGATGAATTGGCGTCTGATCCGGAAGTAAAAAAAATATATTTGGGAGAATCATTTAAATTATGATGGAGGATAACTGACATATGGAAATGAAGATGGGAATGCGAATGGCGATGCAGCAGCGTCTTGTTATGACTCCGAGGTTGCAGCAGGCCTTAAAACTGCTTCAGATGCCTACGTTGGAATTGCAACAGGTACTTAAGCAGGAAATTCTTAAAAATCCTCTTCTCGAGGAAGAAGATGAAGTTGAAGAACTTGATGAGAATGAGACCCAGGAAAAAGAAGGAAAAGAAGAAGAGGATTCTGACTGGGAAGAAGTTTTTGAAACCGCATTCAATATGGGGGGAACCGGCGGGGAAGAAACTGAACAAAGAGAAGATATGATGGAGAGGGTGCCGGTCGCGAGGCAGAGTTTTTCCGATAATCTCTTAAGTCAGCTTCGTCTGGCAACTGATGATGAACAGATACTTGAAATAGGCGAATATTTAATAGGCAGTCTTGATGATTCGGGTTATATGGTAGGCTCTCTGGGTGATATTGCCAGGACATTCAATGTTGAAGAAGAGGTTGTTAGTAATATACTGGAACTTGTTCAAACATTTGATCCCCCGGGTGTCGGCGCCAGGGATATAAAAGAATGCCTGATGCTTCAGCTTGAAAGAAAAGATATGTTGGGGAGTAAAGCCGCGATTATCATTAGTGAATATTTTGAAGAATTCAAGCAGAGGAAATATCTGGATATCAGCAAGAGGATGAAAATTTCTTTGAAAGAGATTCAGACTCAAGCCGAAATAATTGCTACTCTCGATCCGAAACCCGGCCTAAGCGTTTTTACCGACAATCCTAAGTATGTTATTCCGGATCTTATTGTAGACAGAGTTGACGATAAATATATAATTACTCTGAACGAAAGAAATGTTCCCCGGCTGAGAATAAGCAAGGCATATAGGGATGAATTAAAAACTAATCCCAAAATCACTACTGAAACAAAGGATTTTATAAAGGGGCGTCTCAAGAACGCTAAATGGTTGATTCAAACTATTGAGCAGCGGCGGCGGACAATGATCAAGGTTATGGAATGTATAGTAGACAAGCAGAGAGACTTTTTTGAAAAAGGCGTAATCGCTCTAAAACCTTTAACCCTGCAGCAGGTCGCCGTTGAAATAGATATGCATGAGTCAACTGTAAGCCGCGTAACTACGAGTAAATATGTTCAAACGCCAAGGGGTGTTTATGGACTGAAATTCTTTTTCAGTGCCAAGCTGAGTACTAAATCAGGCACAGATGTTTCCTCAAGAAGTGCTAAAATAAAGATCGAGACAATTTTACAAAAAGAAGATTTAAAGAAACCCTTGAGTGATCAAAAAATTGCTGATATTCTAAAAGCTGATGGGTTAATTATCGCGCGTAGAACAGTTGCTAAGTATAGAGAGCAACTTGGTATATTACCTGCCAGACATAGGAAAGAGTACTAAGTTTGGTTATTAAACGGAGCAAAGACAAATAAATGGCACTCTCTACTGATGTTCCACATTCTAGGAGATTGCCTTCTTGGTTAAGAAGGAAGATTCCCCTTCTCTGTGAGTGCTCTACTATTGAGCGTGTGATAAAGAAAAGGGGATTACATACTATCTGCCGTGAGGGACGTTGTCCAAACAGAGCGGAATGTTATTCGAAAAACAAAGTCACCTTTATGATACTTGGAGATATTTGTACGAGGGACTGTTTGTTTTGTTCCGTTAAAAGTGGACAGCCGTGTTCTCTGGATAGTAATGAACCTGAAAAGATAGCGGAAGCGGTTCAGGAATTGGGGTTAACCCATGTAATTATAACTTCCGTTACACGTGACGATCTTCCCGATGGAGGAAGCGGTATCTATTCACAGGTTGTCCGGAAGTTAAAGAGCATAGATCAATCACCGATGATCGAACTGCTTATACCGGATTTTAATGGTGATATCAGTGCTTTAAGGACTGTCCTTGATTCAAAACCTGACATTGTTTCTCATAACATTGAAACAGTTAGAACCATTTTCGGAAGTGTAAGGAAAGGAGCCGATTATGATAGATCCATTTCGATACTTTCCATAGTGAAGGATGAGGCCCCGGGAATAATGACCAAATCTGCGTTAATGCTCGGGCTGGGGGAATCAGCTGATGAAGTTTTGGAAACAATGAAGGACCTTAGAGGAGCAGGCTGTGATTTTCTCGCGATTGGGCAATATCTTCGCCCGGGGATAAAACAGATTCCTGTAAAGAAATTTGTTGTTCCCGAGAAATTCTTGTGGTATGAAAAAAAGGGATATGAAATGGGATTTCTAGAAGTAACATCAGGATCTTTTGTTAGAAGTTCTTATCAGGAAAATGATATTAAAAAATTTAGAAAGAGGGTTGTGGCAGAGTCGGATGAATGATGCTAGGAGGAAATTGATATGGAATTGACAACAACGGCAAGGCATTTTAAAGCAAGTCCCGAACTTATTGAGCATATTGAAGCAAGAATGAGGAAAATTAAACGCTATTTTGAAAATATTATAAATGTTGATGTAATAATGTCTAAAGAGAAGACACGTAATATTGCTGAAGTTAATCTTCGTGTACAAGGCCATGTTTTTACAGCGCTGGAAGAATCTGAAAATATGTATGTTTCGATAGACAAGTGCGAGAAAGATTTGGAAAGACAAATAAAAAAATATAGGGGGAAGCTTCATGCCAGCCATCAAAACCATAAGAAGGGTTCCGGCAGGCAATACCCGCGTGAATTTGTGATTAATGCCGAAAGCGTTGAAAGTGAAAATGGGATTGAAATGATTGAAGAGGCTGTTTATAATTTGGAGAATATGAATGTTGAAGAAGCAATCAAGGCTATGAAGATACAGGAAAAGGAATTTTTCCTTTTCGACAATTCGGAATCAGGGAAACCAAGTTTTGTTTACAGACGTTCCGATGGTAATTACGGAGTGATTAAGTTGTAGATTATTCGCGTATTTTTAACAGGGGAAAATATATTGGCGGAGCATAAGAGAACTTACAAGGTAAGGGATTTTTTTGAAGATAATAAAGATGAACTGGGATTAGAGCTCCTTACGTCAAGTATCAAAGGGCGGTTGGATATAACTATTCCCGACATCTTCCGGCCCGCTTTTGTTCTTACGGGATTTATGGAACATTATCTTCATAAAAGAGTCCAGATTCTCGGGGAAACTGAAATGATGTACTTTTGTTCCCTTGATGAGGGGCAGAAAAGGGATGCCCTCAAAAGGCTCTTCTCAAAAATTCTCTGTTGTATTATTGTAACAAAAGGATTGGAGCTCCCGGACAATTTTATTAAAGAGGCTGAAAAATCTTCTGTGCCGGTGATGAGGACAAAGTGGCAGACTACACTCTTTATTCACACCCTGAGGGAGATTCTTGATTATTACTTTGCGCCCCGCAGCACAAGCCACGGATCACTTGTTGATGTATATGGTGTAGGCTTGTTCTTCTCCGGAGAAAGTGGTATAGGAAAGAGTGAAATTGTTCTGGACCTGGTTGAGCGAGGACACAGGCTTGTTGCAGATGACGTTGTTGAAATAATTAAAAAGGGAGATATGGTTATCGGGAGGGGAAGAGAACATCTGAGACATTTTATGGAGATCAGGGGAGTTGGAATAATAAATATTATGGATGTATTTGGTATCAGGGCGATTAGAATACAGAAACGTATCGAAGTAGTAGTGAAGCTTAGAGAATGGGACCCTTCAAGGGATTGGGACAGGCATGGCCTCGACGAAAAAACCACTGAGATTCTTGGAACGAAGGTGACGCAACTGGTTGTTCCTATCTTTCCGGGAAAGAATATTACTGTTATCGCCGAGACTATTGCTTTAAATCATATGCTTAAAATATACGGATTTAATGCTGCTAAAAAACTGGATAGGAATCTTATTGATTTAATGCAGAGCAGAAAACAAACTCGAAGATATCTCAGGAATGATACGGAATGAGCGATACTAGCGGCAGAACTGCAGGAATTATTGTTACTCATGGAAGATTGGCGGAGGAGCTTGTCAGGACAATCGAGGGTATTCTTGGGAAGGTGGAGGATTTCTATTCTGTTTGCAGCGAAGATTATTGTGATTCTGTGATCGTTGATAAAATAAAAGAAATAATGAAAAAGTATAAAAAAGAAAACATTGTTTTATTTGTTGATTATTCCGGCGGGTCCTGTTTTATGAACTGCGCCCGCGCCACAGAAGGGATAGAGGGAGTTAAGGTGATCAGCGGGGTTAATCTGCCCGTCCTCCTCGATTTTGTGACTAAAAAAGGAGTATTGAATTATAAAGAAATGACGGATCATTTAGTAAAACGCGGCCGGGATAGTATTAATGGTGCCTCCTGAATAATCAATTATCTTAATTTTTGTCCGTAGGATAGTTTTTCTTTTGTGCATTTCATTGAAAGGTATGCCTGATGTTGGTTTTGATCAGGATAGACGACAGGTTGATTCACGCGCAAGTGGTTATAGGCTGGTATGAAGAATGCCGTCCGGACAGGATAATTCTGGCTGATGATAAAGTCGGTGACAATGAATGGGAAAAGAAACTGTATATTTCTGCAGTACCTTCCGATATAAAGGTATCTGTACTTTCATTGAAAGAAACGGCAGATAGAATTAATCAGGGTGTTTACAATAAAGAAAGAGTTATCCTCCTTGTGAGGGGGCCTGAGCAGGCGTTCCGGCTTTATGAAAATGGGTTGGAGTTTGATGAATTAAATATCGGGGGTATGCATTATAGGGAGGGCAGGGAAAAAGTAATCGGGGAACTTTATATAAGTGAGGATGAGAAATCAGTACTTAGAGAACTTGTAAAAAAGAGTGTTATCTTGGAAGCAAGAGCTCTGCCGGGCGACGAAAAAGTGATAATGAATTCAAGAATCGTGTAGGAGAAAGTGTGGGGATGAAAAAAAAGGTAACATTTATTTTTGGCTTTCATAACCATCAGCCCGTAGGAAATTTTGATTTTGTTATTGAGGATGCCTACCAAAAAGCCTATTTCCCGTTTCTTGAGGTAATGAATGAATTCCCTAATATTCCTTTCGCGCTGCATAACAGTGGAATTTTATGGGACTGGATTTCTGAAAATCACAAAGAATATCTTGAGATTCTTTCCGGAATGATACGGCGCTCTCAGGTTGAAATTCTGTCGGCGGGATATTATGAACCTATTTTGTCTGTCATACCCCAGAGAGACCAACTTGGCCAGCTTACAATGATGAACAAATTTATAACAAACAAATTAAATGCAAAGCCGCGTGGATGCTGGCTGACCGAGAGAATATGGGAACCTCATTTACCGGATATTCTTGCGAAAGCTGATCTTGAATTTGTTCTTGTTGATGATTCACATTTTAAGTCGATAGGGTTAAAAGAAACGGAAATCCGCGCCTTTTTCAATAGTGAAGAGAATGGAGCATACGTAAAAATATTTCCTATTGATAAAAAATTAAGGTATCTGGTGCCTTTCAGTGATCCTGAAGAGACTATTGCCTACTTGCGTGAGATTGCTGATGATGGAGAAGCAGAGAATAAGATAGTAGTTTTGGCGGATGACGGCGAAAAATTTGGAGTTTGGCCCGGGACTCATTCACTTTGTTATAAGCAGGGCCGGCTGCGCCGTTTTTGCAGTATTCTTGAAGAGAATAAAGATTGGTTGCAGGTGATGAATTTCTCAGATGTTATTGATAAATATCTTCCATCGGGAATTGTTTATCTCCCGACCGCGTCATACAGTGAAATGATGCAGTGGGCGCTCCCCCTTTCGGCTCAGATTAAGCAAAAAAAAGCCGGAGAGATTCTGGAAGCTGACTCAGGGCTCAATGATACGGCAGAACTTATCAGAGGAGGGTTCTGGAGAAATTTTCTTGTAAAATACGAAGAGAGTAACTGGATGCATAAAAGGATGCTTTCTGCGAGCAGGTTAGTGGACGATTACGGGAAGGAAACTGGATATCAGGGTGTGTGGGAGGAAGCTAAGAATCATTTATATCAGGCTCAATGTAATTGTGCGTATTGGCATGGGCTTTTTGGAGGCCTTTATCTGCCCCATTTGCGAAGTGCTATTTTTAACCACATAATTGAAGCTGAGAGTATTATTGAAAAGGAAAAGGAAAAAAAGAAAAAATACTTAAACTATAATATTTGTGACATTGATGGCGATGGAGCAGATGAGATTTTGCTTACTTCTCCCTACATGAAATTAATTTTCAAATCGAGGGGGGCTTCCCTGAGAGAATTTGATATCCGGAATCCCGCCTTTAATCTGACCGATATTCTCCGCAGACGTGAGGAAATATACCACAATAAAGTTCCGAAGCTTTCCAATGAGGATCTCAGCGAAGCGGCGAGTATTCATGAAATGAGTGTTGCCAAGGAAGATGGGCTTGATTCATATCTTATATATGATTCTTATCAACGAATGTCACTGCGCGATCACTTTATCGGAAGTGATGTTGGTTTAGATTCATTTGCCCGCTCTTCACACTATGAAGGCGGGGATTTTATTGATAGTGAATTCTCGCACACTATTATTGATGATAAAAATGAAAAACGCCTCATATTCAGCAGATCAGGGAAAGTGAAGTTAGGTGATAGTGAAACAGAGGTAAAAATGGACAAGATTATTTCTGCTTCCAAATCTTCCGCCCGGTTTAAAGTAAATTATTCCCTTTTTCCTGCAAATGGAAGTGTTAAAGGCGCGCTAGTTGTTGAAAATGTTTTTTCACTTCTTGCCGGAGATGCCCCGGACAGGTATTACACTTTTCCGGGAAGAAAACTTTCCAAAAACAACCTGGCGTCAACCGGAGAAGAAGAAAATGTTGATTCTCTTTTAATTGTGGATGAATGGCTGAATATTAAGATAAAAATGTCTTTTAACCCTATGGCCAAAATATGGAGATTTCCGATAGAAACAGTTTCAAATTCCGAGTCAGGTTATGAATTGATATATCAGGGTTCAGTAATCGCGGCGGTGTGGCAACTTGATATGCAGAGAGAGGAAGAAAAGAAGGTAGAGATAAATGTTATTATTGAACGATTCCGAAATTGAAAGGAACTAGTTTGATAGGACTTGATCTTATTATCCCGGTTTCTCTTCTAGGCGGGGTTCTATGTGTTGATTTTAGAAGTTCATTAAGATTGATGCTGTCACAGCCTATTTGCGGAGGATTGTTGACCGGCCTAATCCTTGGAGAACCATTTAATGGCCTACTTGCCGGCACATTGATCCAGATAATGTTTCTCGGAAATTTTTATGTCAAAGGAGCCAAAACGCTTGATCTTCCTATTGCCGGCGTTGTATCAGCGGCGTTGTTTGTTCTTGTTGATCTTAATCTCGCGGGGGATGTTTCCGTTGCGGCAATGACGATGATATGGGCTCTCTTCTTCGGCTTATTAGCCGGATGGTTTGGATATTTTCTTTATAGAATTTTGTTTTTCAAATTATCAGGCGCGGCGGAATATGTAGTGAAAAAAGCGATGGCAGGGAAATTGTGGTATCTTTCCCTCCTTCACGTTTCCATGGTTGTTTTCCATTTTCTGTACGGTTTTCTTGTTCTTATAGCGATTCTTCCCGTTGGGTATAAGTTGATATTATATTTTGTTTCAACTTCCTGGAGGTTGACCGGTTCAGTAGACATTCTTTATATTTTTCTTCCTTTCATAGGTGTTGGATCTCTTTTGAGAATGCAAATTCTCAGATCGCAGGGATTCTGGTTTATATCCGGGGTAATTCTTTCGGCAGTGGTCCTTGTTTTTACGTAAAAGGCGGAGATATCTTTAATTTGAATATCATATGGAGATTATTCCTTCTGCAGAATTCAAAAAATGAACGTCTGTATGATGGGATTGGATTCTTTTTCGCGTTGCTCCCTGGATTTAAAAAACTCTCCAGAGGTAATGGGAATATGAAAGATTATGTCAGGAGGCACTTAAATTATTATAATTCCAATCCGATTTTTTCTTCCTGTATCATAGGTGCGATTCAAAGTATGGAAGAGAAGAAAGAAGGCGGCAAAGATATTGATGTTGAGTGGATTCGCAGTGCAAGGGATACTCTTTCGTCTGTAATGGCCGCGAGGGGAGACTATTTTTTCGAAGTTGTTTTATTGCCGTTGACATTGACAATTGCCTCAATTTTTACTATATACGGTTTGTATTTTGGCCCGGCTGTTTTTTTACTTTTCTACAACTATTATCACTTTAAGTTCAGGGTAGGGGGCTATTATAAGGGCTTAAGTTTTGGTGAAAATGTTGAAGATTTGATTTTAGGGCCCTATTTGAAGATTAGTAAATTTATGACCGCGGCAGTGGCATTCGTTGCCGGCGTCTTTACTTCAATAGTATTTATCAGGGGTTATCTGTTTGGGGGGATTCAGGTTGCGGGTTGGGGACTGTTGTTGGTTGCCGGGGTTATCTGGTTAAGGAGCAAGTACTCGCTTCGGTTGAGTGTAATAGTAGGATTTTTTGCTACGGTTCTGTTTATTATTATTCGGCAGGTAAGATGAAAACAATTAATGTAAAAGTTGTTAACAAGAACGGCATTCATTTGCGTTTAGCGGGTGAATTGGTAAAGAATTGCAGCAGGTTCAAGTCCGATGTACGGATCGAAAAAAATTTTGAACGAATAAATGCCAAGAGTATTCTAAGTGTAGCAAGCCTTGGAGCTGAATATGGTTCAGAATTGACTATTATTGTTAATGGACAGGATGAGGATCAAGCTGTAAGTCTGCTTGCCGATCTTTTTAAAAGTGGTTTTTCTGAAGGGAAAAAATAATGTTTTCCGCCAAATTTACAGGAAAAGAATTGATCTTTAACGGAATTCCTGTTTCGCCGGGAATAGCGATTGGGACGGTATTTGTTGTTCATCTCGACGAACTTGCTGTGACTGATAATAAAATTGATGAGAGTGACGTTGAAAGAGAAATTAAAAAATTCAGGGAAGCTCTCAGACAAACCGAAGTGGAATTGAAAAAAGTCAAGGAGGCTCTCGCGGAAGATATGGGTGATGATCATGCCAGAATTATGGATACTCATCTTATGATTTTGGCTGATAATATGATGATAAATGATACGGAAGAATATATCAGAACAGAAAAAGCAAATGCGGCCTATGCTCTTGGGAAAGTCTTGAAAAAAACATTTGAATCGTTCGCCAGGATGGATGATCAGTATCTAAGTGAAAGAGCGGAAGATATTCATGATGTCAAAAGACGTATTGTCAGGAATTTGCTCGGCCAGGCCCAGGAAGGGCTAAAAGAGCTTCGAAGGAAAGCTGTCGTTGTAGCAAAGAATCTTACGCCGTCTGATACTGTAGGATTTGACAGAAAATATGTAGAAGCATTTGTTTCTGATATCGGCGGGAGTACTTCTCATGCCGCTATTATAGCCAGGTCGCATGGAATTCCGGCTGTTGTCGGACTTGGAAATTTTACTCATAACGTGCAACCATATGATAATATTATTGTTGACGGAATCACCGGGCAGGTTGTTCTGCGGCCGGAAAAAAACACAATAAAACTATATGAAAATGCAAGGAAGAAATTCAAGGAAATGGAGAGAGAACTCCTGACCCTGAAAGATTATCCGGCTATAACACTGGATGAGCGAAAGTTCGAACTGTCAGGTAATGTTGAAACTCTCGATGAAATAGATGATGTAGTGAACCACGGCGCGAAAGGTATTGGGCTTTTCAGAACGGAATATTTTTTTATTACTTCTCCTTCTCTTCCGGGGGAAGAGACACAGTATCGATATTACAGGGATGTAGTTAAACAGATGTCTCCTGAATCTGTGATCATCAGGACTCTTGATATCGGAGGGGACAAGATCGCGGATTGGATAGGGAATATAGAAGAAGCCAATCCCTTTATGGGATGGCGGGGGATACGGTTCACCCTTTCGAGGAAAGATATTTTCAGATCCCAGTTAAGAGCGATATACAGGGCTTCTGCGCATGGTAAAGAAGGATAATGTTTCCAATGATATCCGTTATTGAGGAAGTGCGGACAGCGAAACAAATATGCCATGAGGTAAAAGAAGATTTACTCAAAGAACGTTATAAAATAGACGAAAATGTTAAGATCGGTGTGATGATAGAAACCCCTTCCGCGGTGGCATTAGCCCGTTATATTGCCAAAGAAGTTGATTTTTTCAGTATAGGATCAAATGATCTTGTTCAATATACTATGGCAGTTGACAGAGGAAACAGCAGGATTTCATATTTATATGACCCGCTTCATCCGGTTATTATTCGTTCTATCCGCGATACGGTAAAGGCGGCCAGAGAAGAAGGAATAAAAGTTGGGCTATGTGGTGAAATGGCGGTGAGCGAAGGCGCCCTTGGCATGTTGCCCCTTATCGGAATGGGCCTGGATGCGATCAGCGCTCCTTCTTATCTGATACCTGAAATAAAGAAGATTATCCGGTCGGTTACATTTGATGAAACCCGTTCCCTCGTCAGGAAGATACTGAGGCGGGCAACTGCCGGTGAAGTACGGGAGTTGCTGTGCAAGTTTATAATGGAGAAACGGCCGGAATTAAAAAAGTTTATCCCGAAAGTTTCACTGAAATAGAAAATTAACTATCGGTAGATTGTAATGAGCATAGAAAATAGATTTAACAAATATGACAAATCTGACATGTTGAAGAATGTTCTGGCGTTACCGGATCAAATGCGGGAGGCGTGGAATAGTTCCGGCGATTTTATCCTTTCCCGCCCTTCAGCCGGCACTACGCTTGTCATCTGCGGTATGGGAGGATCGGCAATTGGCGCCGTTCTGATTCGCGATCTTGTCAATAAGGATTCCGATTTTTCTGTGCATATTGAAAGAGGATATTTACTTCCAGCCTTTGCGGGCGCGGACTCAACGGTTATATGCGTCAGTTACAGCGGCAACACAGAGGAGGTATTGAACCTTTTTGACGAAGCCGCAAAGCGTGGTTGTGAAATCGGAGTAATTACATCCGGAGGAGAATTGGGGCGGAGGGCCGCTGAGGCGAAAGCAAGCGTGATGAGGATAAGAGGGGGGCTTCCTCCAAGAGCGGCTATTGGCCTGCTCTTTACTTCTTTGCTTCGTTTGGTTGTTAACTGGGGAATTTATAGTATTACTGATGAAGAATTCGCGAAACTTCTGGAAAAGGTACGTTGTATAATAAAAGAGGTCACTCCGGGACATAATTCTCAGGATAATCCGGCGTTTCAGCTATCGGAAAAATTATATGAAAAAATTCCCCTTATTTACGCGGGAGATGGTTTGCTTAAAGGGGTATCATACAGATGGAAGTGTCAGTTTAATGAAAACGGAAAAATTATGGCATATTCAAATATATTTCCGGAACTTGGGCACAATGAGGTTATGGGATGGGAATGTCCGGATAATATAAAAAAGAATTTGTTCCTTATTTTCCTGACCGATCGTGATGATCATCCAAAGGTGCAAAAACGTATGCAGGTAACATATTCAATGCTTGAGAAATTAGCCGGGGGCTCAGTTATGATTGACAGCAGTTGGTATGGAAACAATTCAGGAGGAAGGCTTGAACGTCTTCTTTCTATGTTGATCTTAGGTGATATGATAAGTGTTTATCTGGCTGTCGGGCGCGGCGTTGATCCAACTCCAATCGATAAAATTGAAACGATAAAGAAGCTTCTGCAGATGGGAGAATCATGATAGCAGTTATTCCCGTGGCCGGAATCGGGAAGCGCCTTCGTCCGCATACCTATGCGGCGCCTAAGGCCTTAATAAGTGTCGCCGGCCGTCCGATCCTCGGCCACATAATAGATAGCCTTATCGGTATGGGCGTTACAGAACTTGTTCCGATTATAGGGTACAAGGGGGAAATGATCCGTGAGTATATTACTAATGAATATGACCTTCCCGTTAATTTCGTTGTACAGGGGGAGCAAAAGGGTATTGCCCACGCTGTGAATTTAACAAGACAATACGCGGATAACTCGGAAATAATAATTATTCTGGGGGATACGATAATAGAGGCCGATTTTTCCAGGATACCCCTGGAGGGAGATAATGTGCTTGGTGTGAGGGAAGTTGATGATCCGACGCGTTTTGGAATTGTTGAAATGTCCGATGGAATTATAACCCGGATCGAGGAAAAGCCGGAAAACCCCAAAAGCAATCTTGCGGTAGTGGGGCTTTATTATTTCAAGGATTCAGCCCGGCTTTTCAGCGCGTGCGATGAGATTATACAAAAAGATATCAAGACAAAGGGTGAATATCAGATAACGGACGCTCTGGCCTTTATGATTTCGGGAGGCGTTGAATTTAAGCCATACCAGATAGATGATTGGTATGACTGCGGTAAGATAGAAACATTGCTTGACACTAACCGTATATTGTTAAATAAAAATAGTAATAGCCCAACAAGGGAAGGATCAATAATTATTCCCCC
Organism: Candidatus Latescibacterota bacterium; assembly: GCA_030621255.1. Classification (GTDB taxonomy): domain Bacteria; phylum Krumholzibacteriota; class Krumholzibacteriia; order Krumholzibacteriales; family WJIX01; genus JAGHBT01. Next base: position 558 of record JAUXHZ010000007.1, on the reverse strand, counting down.
CTGTTGGATTGACGAAAGCAGTAAGATCGAAAAATCAATTGTCGGCCCCTATGTTTCTGTTTCAAGAGATTGCAGGATCAGTGATTCAATCGTAGAAAATTCAATTCTGAATAGCGGCGGCAGTATAGAGGACATCATTGTGACTGACAGCGTTATTGGTTCAATGGCGGAGATTATTGGCAATAAAATGAGTGTTAATATTGGAAATAATTCCGCTCTGGACTTAAAGAGGAAAGAGTGAGTTAGATTTATTTTTGTTTATTGTTATCCGGCTTTGCTCCGATGCAAAGATCGTAAGGATGTGAATAGAGTAGCCCCGACTGCGGTTCTTTGATTCTAATTGAATTACCGGATCAGTTTAAATTAAAAATATTTAAATAAGACAATTTTTTATTAGAGGGAGGATATTATGAGCAAAAAATATTTGTTTACTTCAGAATCTGTAACCGAAGGGCATCCTGACAAGGTTGCCGACCAAGTATCAGATGCTGTTTTAGACGCTATTCTGGATAAGGACCCTAATGGAAGAGTTGCATGCGAAACACTTGTGACCACCGG
>JAUXHZ010000189.1 GCA_030621255.1 Candidatus Latescibacterota bacterium | reverse complement strand
GCCGCGGCGCTTAACCTTGGTTCGTGCTGGCTCGGATGCCACCCGCGCAAAGAGAGGGTATCGGCGATAAAAAAGATCCTCTCAATTCCAGACAATGTTGGTGTTTTAAGTTTAATAGCGATCGGCTATCCGGCGGAAAATAAAGAAGCGAGAACTCAGTATGATAAATCGCGGGATCACCGGCAGAAATGGTAATTGTACAAAAACAAAAACTGAAGAGAAAAATCATTTGCCTGTATTAATTCTCCCATGCTATTCTGGAGAATAGAGATGTTGATCAAAATACAATTTGAGGAGAGTAATTAAATGAAAAATATTCAGGAAGAATTCAAACTGGAATCCCTCAAAGATAAGGGGATTAAAACACTTTCGGATCTTTTTGAACAGAGCGCCAAAAGATGGGGAGAAAAGAAGGCTCTAAAAAAACGCCATCCGTGGGGTTACCAGGCAATTTCATACAAAGAATTTAACCGTCTCGTGTCTTTCCTTGGTACGGGGATGATACTCGACGGGCTCCAGAAAGATGACAAAGTCATACTTATTGCTGAAAACTCTCCTGAATGGACGCTGGTTTACGGCGCTGTTACCTCTTGCCGCAGTATAATCGTGCCGATAGATCCATCGTTGAAAGAGAATGAAATCCGTCACCTTCTTCTGCACTCTGAAGCGAAATTTCTTGTCACTTCACCAAAAATCTACAACGCCTCCATAGATGGAATGCATCTCGGTGGGGTAAAGGTAATATTAATCAGCGAGACAGATTCAGATAAATCTCCAGTAACCATCGGCGAAATCATGGCAAAGGGGAAAAAATCAATAAACGACGGAGAGTCAATCTTTTTCCAGCGCAAAACCGAGATATCAGCTGACGATACTGCGGCCATCTGCTACACCTCCGGGACTACCGGACAGCCTAAAGGCGCGGTGTTACTTCACAAAAATATCATTTCCGATCTTGACTCCATCAGAAAAAGAGCCCCCTTGCTAAGCGATGACAATTTCCTTTGTATCCTTCCACTTTACCACACATTCGCGACCACATGCGTTTTTCTCGCGTCATTCACATACGGTTCAACTGTCGTTTTCAGCCAATCTCTTAGCCCCAGCATTATTATGCGGGACATAATGGAAGAAAATATTAATGTCATCGTTGCTGTACCGCTTCTCCTTGAACATCTAATGGAATTTCTGCAAATTAGGACCAGTAAAAACCCTGCCGATGGAAGATTTGTCTCACGCCTTGTAGGCAGGATCAAATCGGGGGTTTCCCGCTTATTCGGCAAAACGGCCACACCCCTTAAAGCGGTAAAAAGATCAGGCCTGAACAACATCAAACTATGCGTAAGCGGAGCCGCTCCACTCCGCCCCGATATAGAAGAAACATTGATTTCAGCCGGTATGCCCATTGTTCAGGGATACGGCCTCACCGAAGCCTCCCCGGTTGTAAGCATAAATCCCCCCGGAAAATCAATCTTCGGCACTGTAGGCCCTCCCCTGCCCGGCATTGATGTCGAAATATACAACCCGAACGAAGAAGGTATCGGAGAAATAGTGGTCACTGGAGAAAATGTAATGAAGGAATACTACAAAAACCCCGAAGCCACAAATAATGTTTTAAGAAATGGCCGCCTTTTTACCGGCGATCTCGGGAAAATAGATTCGGACGGATACATAACGATCATGGGCAGAAAGAAATCGATGATCGTAACTTCCGGCGGGGAAAACATCTATCCCGATGAAATCGAATCAATCCTCAACAAAAACAAGTATATTCTTGAAAGTATAATAACCAAAACGGAGGATAAACGGGGAAATATCCGTATTGCGGCAATCATCGTTCCAAATTATGACATTCTTGACAGCTCGGAAGAGATTGAAAAACCTCTTACCGAAGATAGAATAAAATCGGTTATTTCCACACAAATAGAGGAAATATCCGGAAATCTTCCCCCCTACAAACGAATAGTTGATTTCCAGATAAGGGATCGGGAGTTTCCCAGAACAACAACCAACAAACTTAAACGTCACATGATCTCATGGATCAAGGAATAGGAAAGTTGGCCCTCGCCGGAAATAAAAAGGCTTTCTGGCTCGACTATTTCTTCCTCCCGCGGCCAATGATTCTGATCCCGGTATCGACATTTTTTCTACTCGGCGTTTATCACGGAAAGAATGCAACAGAGAACTCAATAGTAATTATAAATCTCCTCTATGGAATTTTATCATTTACCGCCCTCATAGGAGCAATCTATATAATTAACCAGATCACGGACAAAAAAACCGATCTTGCAAACAACAAGCTTTTCTTGATCCCGCGCGAAATAATCTCTGTCAAGGCCGCGCGTATTGAAGCAGTTATTCTTATAATTATTTCATTCTTTACGGCAATTCTCTTTTTGTCCAAAGCGTTTATTATCATCCTCCTCCTGAGCCTTCTGCTCGGACTGGCTTATTCTATCGAACCGTTCAGATTTAAAAAACGCCCAATCCTTGACGTAGCGTCAAACGCGGTTGGAAACGGAATTCTAAATACATTCGCCGGGTGGATAGCCACGGGTTGCCGGACCGCGGGATGGGAAATTCTACTTCCATATCCCTTTGCTGTCGCTTCCGTTCATCTTGTGACAACCCTCGCGGATATCGAAGGTGACAGAAAAAATAACCTTAAAACAAGCGGAGTAGCGCTGGGACAACGCAAGGGAATAATAATTTCAGTAATCCTTATGGGGCTCGCGGTGATTACAGCTCTCATTGTTAACAACAAAACAGCATTATCCGCGTCTTTGTTTTCTCTCCCTTTCTATTTTGTTCCGGTATTGACAAAAACAGCACATCTTTCTCAAAGCAGAATTCTGTTCCCCGCCAAGATTTCAACATTAATCTTTTCCGTTGCTGCGGGAGTCCTCTTCAGATTCTACCTTCCATGCCTGGCAGTAATTGTTCTGCTGACCTACCTGTACTATAAATTCAGATTTCAGATAGCATATCCGAGCCTGAAATAAAATACAACGCCGGCTTTTGGAGAAATAGTTGCTGCAAGACAATAAGGGGTGTGCCTCTACTGCCTGGCTCGTGCCCGGGAAAGGGCTTCGGAAACAACATCGTCGATCTCGCTATTTTCCGGCAGAAAGGAACGTATGCTTTCAATATAACCTCTTTTTAACACACGCTCTATCGCGCAAGAAAAATTAATATCATATATCCAGCTGATTTGAAGCAGCTTGAAATCATTCTGATTCTTCAATTCTGAAGATCTTACGGTTTTCCCTTCGTGAAGATCGTTTAAGATTTCGAAAGACACCCCTTCGGTATCGGGTAAATCGAGGCCAACAGCCTCATTAGACTCCTGATCTTCATGGGAATAATAATTAATCATCACTCTCCATATATCCAGTTTGTCTGCGTCCCTAAGTAACTTCAAATAGAACAGGGAATTTTTACGCTCATCTTCCGGCAAGTTCAGTCTGTTGTGATGGGATATCGCATAAAGAATAATATCCCGCTCCTCAGGGATGATCCGGTCGAGAATCCCCCTGTTTTGAAGAATATCAACACCAAATTCAGCATGATTAATCGATCCGGCGTCCACAAATGTTCCATATCTAACAAATTGCTCAAATCTCCCTACA
>JAUXHZ010000226.1 GCA_030621255.1 Candidatus Latescibacterota bacterium | reverse complement strand
TACAACAATATATGTGCCGGAAATTGAGGCCCCCGGCTAATAAAATTAGTGGCACGTAACTCCTTATTTTCAATACGACTGCGCGCACGGAATCAAATTGTTCAATATTATTTTGTCATTATCCACTGTTCAGCTGTACAAATTAGATAAATACAGCTGTACAGGCGAATATACAATTTTTCCATATTCAGCCGGTTTTAAATTGACCGCACCGGCATATGGGATGTAAAGTATACAGGAAGAGTGCCGTTGGCAAATAATGACTATTGAGCGGCGGGTAACGTCGTCTGCTCCAACAGGGATACTCGGGTACCGGAAGAAGCTCAGCATCCGGATATAGCATTCAGCATAACCTTGAAGGAAAAAGAATCTTAAAATGGAAAACGGGAAAAACAAAGAAGCGGATGATTTCTTCTCGGAAGCGGAGGAAACACTCGATAATATAAAAGAATCCGAAACAGCTCAAGCTGAAGCACGGGGTTCGGAGGAACTGGAAAAAAGCCGCCATAGAATCAGCAAACTGGAGATGCTGATAAATGTTACCAGGGCCTTGAATTCCACCCTGAATCTCAATGAACTACTCGCGAAAATTATCGATTCAATAATCAAACTTGCTGATACCGACAGAGGATTTCTTATGCTGGCAAATAACGAGGGGGAAATGACATTTAGAATTGCCAGAGATAAAAATGAGCATCCTCTTGAAGAAAAGGATTTTGAGGTCAGTTACAGTATCATCAATGAAGTAACCCGGAAAGGTACCCCTCTCTTTATTCACGACCTTTTGGAAAACGAACAATTCAGAAACAAGGAAAGCGTTATCGATCTGCAGCTTAGAACAGCCATATGTGTTCCGCTGAAACTCGAAAACAGGATTATCGGTGTTATTTACACCGATGCCCGCAGATTATCCGGAGATATAACTGAAGATGACATATCGATAGTATCGGCTTTTTCATCACAGGCGGCGATAGCGATTGAAAACGCTCGTCTTCACGGAGCACTCATCCTCTCCAAAGAAAATCTGGCAAGGGAAAACAAAGAATTAAAACAGGAACTCTCAGATAAATATGAATTCTCGGGGATAATAGGCAAAAGTAAACCGATGCTTGATATCTTCAACACAATCAGCAAGATAGCCTTATTTGACACTACCGTTCTGATTACAGGAGCAACCGGCACCGGAAAAGAACTCATTGCGAAAGCAATCCATTACAATAGCCTGAGAAAAGACAAAAACCTCGTTGTTATCAACTGCGGCGCTATGCCAGGGGAACTTCTCGAAAGTGAACTTTTTGGGCATAGAAGGGGTTCTTTCACGGGCGCTTCAAACGATAAATCCGGGCTCTTTGAAACCGCCAACGGGGGAACAATATTCCTTGATGAAATAGGCGATATGCCGCAAGCACTGCAGGTAAAACTCTTAAGAACACTTCAGGAAGGAGAAATCCGCAGGGTGGGAGAAAATCTGACACGCAAAGTCGATGTCCGAACAATAGCCGCGACAAACAGGGATCTTAGCGCCGATATAAAGGGTGGCCGGTTCAGAAGTGATCTTTTCTACAGATTGAATGTAGTCCCGATTACAATCCCGCCTCTAAAAAACAGGCAAGAAGATATCCTCCCCCTCATCGCCCATTTTCTTGCTAAATACTCTAAAAAAATGAAAAAAGGCAAGATCGGCATTTCACGTGAAGTAACAAAAAGATTTCTCTCTTACGGGTGGCCTGGGAATGTTCGGGAGCTTGAAAACAGTATAGAGAGAGCACTTGCGCTGAGCGGAGATTCCAATATGCTGACAGAGGACCATTTCCCTCAATTCGCCAATACAATGGAAACAAACAATGGGGCCGAAGAAAAAAACTCACTGAAACAAAGCCTTAAATCTGTAGAAAAACAGATTATAACAGAGACTTTGTCCAAGACGGGAGGAAAGGTTACAAAAGCAGCCAAACTCCTGAAAGTTTCAAGGCAACACCTTCATAACAAGATTAACGAATACAATATTGATTATTAACTCCTGTTGCAATCTGAATTTAACAGGGAGGGATCATATGAATACGGAAATCGTTAAAATAAACAAACCTCAGGAGATCAATGTCATTCTCGGGCAATCTCACTTCATAAAAACAGTGGAAGACCTCCATGAAGCCGCGGTGACCTCAGTTCCCGGGATAAAATTCGGATTGGCCTTCTGCGAAGCTTCAGGAAAAAGGTTAATCCGCTACTCCGGCAATGATGAAGAAATGATCGATCTCGCAAAATCAAACGCTGAGGCTATCGGCGCCGGCCATTCATTTGTAATTTTCATGAAAGATGTTTTCCCCATCAACCTGCTAAACGCCGTCAAGAATGTCCCCGAGGTCTGCAGAATATTCTGCGCGACCGCGAACAGTGTCGAGGTAATAGTCGGCGAAACGGAGCAGGGACGTGGAATACTCGGTGTGATTGACGGAGCGGCCCCACTTGGCATTGAGGATGATGAAGGTAAAAAATGGAGATCGGATCTTCTGCGTAAGATAGGATATAAACTATAGATACAGCTTTTTAATTCAATCCGTGCCGATTTATCCTGTATATAAGAGTGGTTCTCTCAAGACCTAACAATCTCGCGGCCATAGATCTATTGCCGCGGGTTTTCCGCAGGGCTTTAACTATTTCCTCTTTCTCCATTGCTGCTATACGCTCATCGAGGGAAGAGTGTCCCGTGTTATTTGAGATCACAGTCTGCGCTAAAATCCGGCATGACAAATCCGAAGCCCTGATAAACCCGGATTCCGCTTTAAATAATACTCTTATAATTTCATTCTGCAATTCCCTGACATTTCCCGGCCAGGAATAACGTGCGAGTACCTCCCTGGCGTTTTCACTTAACTTTAACGGAGCAATGTTAAAATCGCAACGTGCTTTCCTTATAAAATAGTCAGTCAGAATCTCTATATCACCATTTCTGTCCGCAAGAGGGGGAATTCTGAAATTAAACACATTTAACCTATGATAAAGATCGATTCGAAAAGCCCCTTTCTCAACCGCGGATTCAAGATTTCGGTTGGTAGCGGCGATGATCCTGGCCGAACCTCTCTTAACTTTTGATCCCCCGACAACAAGATATTCCCCGCTATCAAGATACCGCAGCAGCTTCGCTTGTAAAGCCAACTCCAGTTCACCTATCTCATCTAGAAATATTGTTCC
>JAUXHZ010000266.1 GCA_030621255.1 Candidatus Latescibacterota bacterium | reverse complement strand
GGCGGGTTTTACGTTGCAATATGGCGATATTCTTGACAGGCAATCCTTATTGGCTTCATCATCAATTAATAGGGATGGAGAATATGATTTAGCGCTGGGGTTTAATCTTCAAACGAGGCGCCATTTCCCGACATTCATCTTAGAATTTTACAGAAGCAGAAAGTATTATAATTACTCTAATACAATAGAGGGTAATGTCGATGTGAGATACGATCTATGGGATGCCTTTTTTACATTAAGTCATGAATTTTCTCCAACAAACGCTTTTAGACGGAACGAATTGATGCTGCGTTATAATTACGGGGAGTACGGGTTGAATATGAATAAGTGGGATCAGTATAATATTGAACTGGGCTGGAGTTACTACAAGGGAAGTGAATTTTCTCTCCTTTACGCATTTACCAATATAAAGCCGGGTTTAAATGCCGATATTAATCCGAGAAGAGGCAGGAAAATATTTCTTGAAATTACAAGGGCATACAACAAACTCTTTGCCGGCGATTTCCAGTATATGTTCATGCCTGACTATGCTGACAATGTTTTCGGTAGATATCTGTTATTATATGAAGAATTTATACCGGTACCATTCCTTGATAGCGCGATTTCTCTTTACGCCAGAGCCGGAGTAATTGATAATGCTGTCGATGATTTTTTTAATCTTTTCCTTGGAAGCCGAGACGGCCTTAGAGGATATTCCTATTACAGTTTTGGAGGAAAAAAGATAGCTATGGGAAGGATTACATACCGGTTTCCGTTGATGAAAAATATTAACAAACAATTCCTGTTTACATATCTCGGATCGTTCTATGGCGGACTTTTTGCGGAAGCGGGCAATGCGTGGGATGAGGATAAGATAGATATTGAGAATCATAAGGCTGACATAGGGTTTGAGCTTAGGGGGAAGGGTTTTAATTTCTACAATTATCCTCTGGCGATCTCATTTGAAGCGGCATATGGCCTTGACGATATTAAATACAGAGATCCTTTTACAGAGACAATCACACTTTACGAGGGCAGGTCCTGGAAATATTATGGATCTGTTTCTTACGGTTTCTAGGAGGAGTTCTTAGAAATATGCAAGTTAAGGTTGCCGGATATAATATTGATTCCGCTCTTATCGGTGAAATCAGAGGTAAGAGTGAATCTTTTACACCGGAGGTTATTTCGGCCTCTTACGCGAGAATTAGCAGGGATCCTCGAGATATCGGCCGGCTGAGGAAAGAAGCAAGAGAGGCTGTGAAGAAAGCCAGAATTTCCAATGAGAAAATTATATTCGGCTTAGGGCACTCTTCGGTTGCTGAACACGCGGTATTTAATTTCGATATAATGGGTATATCCCGGCTGGCAGTTGAAGAGTTGGAAAGTTTCAGACTTGCTTCGTTCACAGAGAAATCACAGCGATATATTAAAATCGGTAAAGATATCATTCTTCCGAAAGAAATCGGGGATTGCGGCCTCAAGAGCCGGTTCAGCGATGTCATGAAATCTCTTTCTAATGAATACAATAATTTGTACTTGAAAATGCTGAATTATGGGGAAGAAGAAAGTGTTGCCAAGGAAGATTCGCGTTACCTTTTGCCTCTCGCTGTAACAGCGCAGCTCGGAATGACCGTAAACGCGAGAGAACTAGAGTATATGATAAGCAGACTTGCTTCTCACAAGCTTGAAGAATTAAATGAACTAGCGGAGAAACTGGGCAAAATAGCAAGGGGGATTGCTCCATCTCTTGTCCGCTACCCTGAAGCAGTGAATTACTTTTTAAATAAGTTTGAGACACGAAACAAATTAAGTGGAATGACGAACAATATTTTTTCTGAAAATAAAGATGAAGAGGTTAAGTTACTTTCTGACACAGAGGATTGTGATAATTTGCTTGTAGCGGCATTGCTTTTTTCTTCGGGTAATATCGGGATTAATGATGCCAGAGCTGCGGCTTTAAGAATGGGCGTTAAAGATAAAATTGATATTGTCCTGAGCACAATGGAAGATATGCAGCTTTATAACTCTGTATGGCGGGAATTTGAGCACGTACACCTTTTATTTGAGGTTATTGTATCGGCATCATGTTTCGCTCAACTTAAAAGGCACAGGATGACCACAATTACTGTCCAGCCATATTCCCAGCAGCTGGGTCTGAAAATCCCCGAATCGGCAAAGAGGTGCGGCGCAGTTAAAGAATTTGAAAAAGCTGGTGAAATGTCAAACAGGTTATATAAAGAAATCAGAAAAGAGAATAGTTTTGCCGCGGATTATGTCATGCTTAACGCAAGCAGGAGAAGAGTTCTTTTTGATATAAACCTGCGTGAACTATACCATTTTTCGAGGTTGAGAAGTGACAAACACGCACAGTGGGAAATTAGAGAGCTGTCTGAAAAAATGTGTAAAATGGTCAAAAATAAATTGCCGGCAGGCGCAATTCTCCTTGGAGGTAAAGATGCCTTCAGCGAGATGAAGGATAATTTGCAATGACCAAGTCTGCTGCCTAAACAGACATCCCTGTTCACAATAGAACAACCCCGTAATTGTTTTCATTTAAAGAAATATAAGATGTCTTAACTATTTCCCCGGGAAAGGGATATAATATTTCTTCTCTCTATAGTAATAGTTATTAGAATTTAAAAAGGCTTGACAGAAAATTTGTTTGCTGTCTATTGTGTAAAGGATTGG
>JAUXHZ010000019.1 GCA_030621255.1 Candidatus Latescibacterota bacterium | reverse complement strand
GTAACATATGAGATCAACGGCTCGGGATTGCCCGCGCTGAAAACAGCCTCAATATATAGATACCCGGAACGAATACCACGAATATTAACTGGAGTTACCGCTCCGCCGTTACTTCTACTGTTTGGTGTTGTCTCCGAAGTGAAGGATGTACTACCCGTGATACCTGGAAAAGGGTCGCCCGCGTCGCCATAATTACTATTACCAAACCCGCCGTCAAAAAGAAGATCATAATTTCCATCAGCTTCCTCAAGAACCACACCCCTTGCTTGCGTGTTTGAACTTCCACCGCTATTCTTAAGAGCTGAATAAGCGATTGCATTCTCCGCGTGCCATACCAGAAGCCCCTCCCCCGGCAGGTTCTTGTCGAACCCCCTTCTGTCTCTATAGGCCACAAGGAAATATTCTGAGGAGAGAGTATCCTCTCTCCATCCTCCCGCATCAGATTCAAAATCCGAGAAATAATCGATACCTCCCCCCCTAACAGCAATGTCATCTATACTGAATACCCGGCACCCATCGGAATCATACCCTCTATCCTCATCGCTATTCTTGAAATCGGATAAAAAGAGAAACCGTAGCGTAAAAACCGTCTGCGCCTCCGGAAGATAGTCCGAGAGGATAATCGTTTCATCCACAGGTGTAATCGTGCCCGTATATACCGCTATTGTGTCTATTCCGCCGGCTTCCAGCAGAAGATAGCCAAAATCGCACCCCTCCTCCAAATCAGCTGTGACGCTGTAGAAAAGAGAACATGGAGAGGAATTATCATAGCTGAACTCCCTGGCCATCGACTCTGTCCACGCGTTACCATAGCCGGGGCCGGTCTCATCCGGCCACCCACGTGCCTCTGCTTCCTCTTCATCGCAGGCGCAGAGAAGAGAATAATTGCTCTGTCCCTGTATGCAGAACCTTCTTTTAAATCTCGCGTCCGGTAGTGTTAACCTTACAACCTCACCGGATATCGCGATAGGTTCAAGTCTTATCGTCTGTTCCCGCCAGCCAACATCAATTATATTTACCCATCCCAGCTGGACCTTTGACCAGGCACAGGGATGAGCAGGAGATTCGGGTGTATTCCAGGCCCCGTGCCCCATAATTCCCCAGTCGCCTATTCCAACACCGTAAAATCCGGTATCATAAAGATCTTTTAATCCCAGTGCGTGCCCGAGTTCATGACAAAAAAGACCGATCTCTATCAAACGGTCGGAAGCGCATGACACCGTCGGTCCAATTATATAATCATCTATTAATATATTGCCGCCACTTGCGGAGATGTCATTTGTGGAAAGAGGTTCTCCTTCTTCATTCCACAGTGAAAAACGTGCGGAGTGAGACCACATGTGCGCCGATAACCAAGAACATTCAGCTCCCCTGGTGGGGGTGACAATAATCAGTATATCCACATAACCGTCATCATCCCCCGAATTGGGAATTCCGTCGGGGCCATCGTTGTCATAGAGCCCAAAATCGACATATTCATCCACACCCAGAACTGTCTGAGAAATCATTTCGTCTGTCCTGGAATAAGTCAAATCAAGTCCCCAGTTTCCATCTCCACCCGTATAATAAATCTCTGAACCGGGCAACGGCACCCACCCGTATACTCTCCCTGAAACATTCAGCAGACTTGAAGAAACCTCAGTAAAATAATCGCTTAGAGTACCTGTCTGCCATGGACCGTCAAATAACTCTCCAGCAAGCAGAAGAGAATCGGCGAGAGGCTCCTGTACATTATTGTATAACCCCATCAATACTGGAATATTTAGATCCCCGGCAAGAATGCCGCCGGATCGATCCCCTGCTATTGAACCGGATAGAAGCTCCGCTTTCTTCCAGGAACCGCTTCTCACTTCAGCGATCTTTCTGTCCGCCCATCTGTGCTCAAGAGTAAACAGTTCTCTATTGTTATTTAATAAGTTCTGAACAGCCCGGGGGAATGGGCCGCCATCCTTCGGGGATATAACGCCGCTCTCAATATCACGCCCTATTATTAAAATTGGAATAGATAGGATCAGCGCCTTATTAATCCATTTTCTTCGTCCGGATTCCGATATTAAACCCAAAATGAATTTCCCGCTCAATCTTCCGGATTTACGACACCCTTGTAGGAAGCGGCTCTAACTTCAACTTGCCCGTCGCATTTCAATATTCCAAGAAAACCGCCATGTTTGTCCGGCATAATAGAAATAACGGCATTCTTCAACCCCTCATCCGCTATGAAGGTCAAAGTGTGAATAAGGAGACTGGGGCCATTTACACACGGAAAGGCTTCACTTAAACCATCTCTGATTCTGCCGAGCGCCAGATTCCTTTCATGATAATAATCATCCGAAATTATTTTGATCCCTTCCGGCAAATGCAGTCTCCATTGAACAGCACTTATACCCATTTCTTCAGGGAAATTGACAATAATATATCCCTTAAACTCCTTTTGATCTTTCTTCAGGGTTATAGTCCTGCTTGTACCTTCTTTGTTAAAAAATATTCCGAAGCTGACCTCCCCGGAAATATTATAAAGAATTTTCTCTTCTCCTTTTTCTAATTGATCCTTTTGCGCGCTGCCGGGTTTGGAAGCGAGTTTTGTTGAGCTTTTATCACCATTTGAACAAGAAGAGAGAAAAACCCCCGCGAAAAGCGCAAGAAAAATAAAAAGTAGGATTCTTTGTGATTTCATAAAATAACCTCCGCGTATTAGATCCATGATTCCTGTTCAATGTTAATACCAAAACAGGGTAAATACAATATAATTTATTTATTCCGGTTGACCATTACCTCTGACTTTCTCTATTATGGGCGTAGTATGACTTCAAATCTACTGAACCGGAAACTGCCTTCGCGGGGAGGAAAAATTGGAATCAAAAAAAGAAAAATATAAAAAACTGGAAGAAAACAGGAAAAAGGCGCTGCTGGCAGGGGGAGAGGCACGTATTCAAAAAATTCATGAATCAGGACGCCTCACTGCCAGAGAACGCCTTCATCTTCTCTTTGATGAAGGAACCTTTCAGGAAACAGGGGTTTTCGTAACCCACCGTTCAAGCTGGCCGGGGTTAAACAAAAAGAAAATTGTCGGTGACGGCGTTATATGCGGACATGGATTGGTTAATGGAAGGATTACATTCTCATACGCTCAGGATTTTTCTGTCCTTGGAGGGTCTCTCAGCGAAGCCAACACCCGTAAAATAACACGTCTGCAGGAAATGGCCATGGAAAACGGCGCGCCGATAATCGGAATGAATGACAGCGGCGGCGCGAGGATTCAGGAAGGGGTCGCGAGCCTTGCTGGTGTTGCTGATATCTTCCTCAGAAACACTCTTGCCTCGGGTGTTATCCCGCAAATATCGGCTATAATGGGGCCAAGCGCCGGAGGCGCTGTTTACTCCCCCGCTCTTACTGACTTTGTCTTCATGGTAGACGGTACCAGCCATATGTTTATCACAGGGCCGAATGTCATAAAGAAAGTAACACATGAAGATATCTCGCAGGAAGAACTTGGCGGCGCGATAACTCATAACACCAAGAGTGGAGTAGCTCATTTTATTGCCGACGATGATGAGGATTGTATCGATATGATCAAGGAACTTCTCTCATTTCTTCCGCAGAATAATCTTGAAACTCCTCCTTATCTAACACCGAGCGATAGCCCGAGCCGTACTGAACCCCGATTGAGGGAAATAGTCCCGAACGATCCGAAAACACCGTATGATATTCAGGAAGTTATAAATTTGACCGTTGATAATGGTGAGTTCTTTGAGGTACAGCCCCTTCACAGTAAAAATATAGTTATCGGTTTAGCAAGAATGAACGGACACGTAATAGGAATCGTCGCCAATCAACCGATGCATCTTGCCGGAGTACTTGATATTGAAAGCTCTATAAAAGCGGCCCGCTTTATCAGGTTCTGCGACGCTTTCAATATCCCACTTCTAACCTTTGAAGATGTACCCGGCTTTCTGCCCGGCACAGACCAGGAATGGCAAGGTATTATTAAACACGGCGCGAAACTCATTTTCGCGTACTGTGAGGCTACCGTTCCAAAACTGACTGTTATTACGCGAAAAGCGTATGGCGGAGCCTACTGTGTAATGTCCAGCAAACATATCCGTTCCGATTATAATGTTGCATGGCCCACGGCGGAACTCGCGGTTATGGGCGCGGAGGGCGCGGCTAACATACTTTACAGGAAGGATATCAAAACTTCGAAAAATCCTGAAAAGGAACTTAGCGAGAAAATTGACGAATATGAAAAGGCCTTTGCCAACCCTTATGTCGCTGCCGGCCTGGGTTATTTAGACGATGTTATTATGCCTGAAAACACGAGGCCGATGATTATTCGCGCTCTTGAAAACCTGTCAAATAAAAGACAGGAGATGCCGCCTAAAAAACACGGGAATATACCGCTGTAAAAAAAACTTTACAGAACTTTGCCGTTCCGACAAAAAAACCGGCTCAAGCACCCGGGAATATTACATTTGGGCATTCTAATCTGGAAAAGAGAAACCGTGTTTAATCATATGTATAAAACCCGCGCCCTGTCTTTCTGCCCAGATGCCCGGCTTCTACCTTCTTTACCAAAAGTGGACACGGCCTGTATTTCGGATCCCCAAACCCGTCTTGAAGAACCCTCAAAATACTTAGGCATATATCGAGACCTATGAGGTCCGCCAGAGCGAGCGGTCCCATCGGATGAGCCATTCCGAGTTTCATCACACCATCGATCGCTTCCTTTTCGGCAACACCTTCCATAAGACAGAAACAGGCTTCATTAATCATGGGCATAAGCACTCTGTTTGCCACAAACCCCGGGTAATCATTTGCTTCCAGAGGAATCTTTGAAAGCTTTTTGCTAAGTGCTAAAACCGTTTCAGTCGTTTCATCATCTGTCGTTATCCCCCGTATTATCTCAACCAGTTTCATTACCGGTACCGGGTTCATAAAATGCATCCCGATAAACTTACCGGGCCGGGAGGTTTCAGCCGCGAGAGAGGTTATCGAAATAGATGAAGTGTTACTCGCGAAAATAACATCACTGCCGCACAAAAAATCAAATTCCCTGAAAATATCTGTTTTGGCGTCGAAATTCTCGAAGATAGCCTCAATCAGAAAATCACAGTCTGACGCTTCGCTTGCTTTAGTAGTAGTTTTTATTCGATCAGTGATAATATCTATTTCGGACTCCTCGATTTTACCCTTCCCGGCCATTCTTGCCAAATTTTTTTTAATCGTTTCCACTCCGCGCTGTAGAAACTCATCTTTTACATCGATCATTGTAACCTCAAAACCGCTCTGGGCGAAAACCTGAGCGATTCCATTGCCCATTGTACCCGCGCCCGCGACCGTAACTTTTTTTATATTCATATTAACCTCCTGTCAAAAGAGCAACTTCATTCAGCAACAAGAAAATCCCGGATATTCCTACATCATCTCAACACTAAGAGCAACCGCGTTTCCGCCTCCCAGGCATAGAGTTGCCAACCCCTTAGTACCACCCGTTTTTTTCAGCGCGTAAAGTAAAGTTACCAAAATTCTGGTTCCCGAACACCCAATAGGGTGGCCAAGAGCTACCGCTCCACCGTGGATATTTATCTTCTCCGGATCCATTCCAAGCTCTTTAATAATTGCGCAGGGCTGGGCGGCAAAGGCCTCATTAAGCTCAATGAGGTCAAAATCATCCAGTTTCATGCCTGTTTTCTTTAGGAGTTTGGAAACTGCCACTGTCGGCGCCATCATTACCCACTCGGGATCCATTCCCCCGGTGGCATAACCTGTTATTCTCGCAAGAGGCTTTACACCCATCTCTTCCGCTTTTTTGTCAGTCATAAGAACCATGGCGGCGGCGGCATCGCTAATCTGCGAGGAATTACCCGCTGTTACCGATCCACCCTCTTTAAATGCCGGCTTAAGCCTCGAAAGAGCTTCCATAGTCGTATCGGAACGCGGGCCCTCATCCTTGTCGATTTTTACAGGATCACCTTTCCTTTGAGGCACACTGACCGGAACAATCTCCTCGTCAAACCACCCTTCCTCCTGAGCCTTTACTGCCTTGAGGTGACTGCCCAATGCATATTCATCCTGTTCATTTCTTGATATTTTATATTTCCCGGCGACAAGCTCTCCCGTATTACCCATATGAAAATCATTATAAATATCCCACAACCCGTCAAAAACCATAGCATCTACAAGTTTTCCCTCTCCCAACCGGTATCCTGTCCTCGCTTTGCGAAGAATGTAAGGGGCATTATTCATACTTTCCATACCACCCGATATCACGATCTCTTCATCGCCCAGTTTTATTGCCTGCGCTCCAAGCACAACCGCTTTCAGTCCTGAACCGCAAACCTTATTAATCGTCATCGCGCCTACTGAGGTTGATACTCCTCCATAAATAGCGGCCTGGCGCGCTGGATTCTGACCTACTCCCGCTCCAAGAACCGTTCCCATAATCACTTCATCAACCTGTTCACCGTTGATACCCGCTCGCTTCATTGTTTCAGCAACTACACGGCTGCCGAGCTTCGGTCCGCGCAATTTCGAAAAACCCCCCCCGAATTTACCAATAGCTGTTCTTACAGCTCCAGCAATTATTATTTCACTCATCATAATTTCCCCTTTCATTACTTAACGAAACTAATACTCTATTTTTTCTTCTCACCAAACTCCGCCTTTAGAAAATCTATAATGTCATGTGTATTGGTGCCCGGTCCAAAAATCTTTGCCACCCCCTCAGCTTCAAGCTTTTCCATATCTTCAGCGGGTATAATGCCCCCTCCAAAGACCATAATGTCATCAGCTCCTTTTTCTTTCAATAGTTCCAGTACCTTCGGAAACATCGTCATGTGCGCTCCGGATAAAATGCTGAGCCCGATAACGTCAACATCCTCCTGAACTGCTGATTCCGCAATCATTCCGGGGGTTTGATGAAGACCTGTATAAATAACCTCCATCCCCGCATCCTTTAGAGCATTTGCTACAACCTTTGCTCCTCTATCATGGCCGTCAAGACCGGGCTTGGCAATCAACACTCGTATCTTTTTATCCATCTTTATTTCCTCCCGGATTCACCTTACAAAAAGATTGGCTCCTGATACTCCCCAAATATCTCTTTCAATTCAGATATAATCTCACCCTCGGTACAATAACACCTGGCACAATCGAGTATCACCGGTACAAGATTATCTGTATTCTCCGCCGCCTTACGAAGCCTTTCAAGTTCCCTTTTCACCTTGTCATTATCCCTTTCCTCACGAACCCCGGCAATAGCCTCACGTTGATTTTTTTCAACTTCAGGGTTGATTTTGAGAATCGGAATATCTATCTCTTCATTCTCCATAGCAAACTTGTTCAAACCTACTATGATCTTTTTCCTACTCTCTACCAGTTTCTGATATTCATACGCGGCCTTGCTTATCTCTTTCTGGAAAAACCCCTTTTCTATAGCCTTTATAACCCCTCCAAACCGATCAATCTTCTGAAAATAGTCTTCTGCTTTTTCCTTCATTTCACGAGTTTTTGCTTCTATAAAATAACTTCCGGCCAGGGGATCGATAGTATTTACAACCCCTGTTTCATGAGCAATAATCTGCTGAGTCCTTAAAGCTATACGGACCGCTTTTTCAGACGGAAGGGCAAGTGTCTCATCCATAGAGTTTGTATGAAGCGATTGAGTTCCGCCTAATACGGCGGAAAGCCCTTGAAAAGCCGTACGGACAATATTGTTCTCGGGCTGCTGAGCTGTCAGTGAACACCCGGCGGTTTGTGTGTGAAATCTCAGTAGCAGAGATTTATTCTTCTTCGCCCCGTACTTCTCCTTCATCCTCTTTGCCCATATTATACGTGCCGCGCGATACTTGGCTATTTCTTCAAAGAAATCCAGGTGTGCATTGAAGAAGAAGGATAATCGCGGAGCAAAATCATCCACATCAAGCCCCGCTTTTATTCCAGCTTCAACATACGCGAATCCGTCCGCAAGCGTAAAAGCCAGCTCCTGCGCGGCAGTCGAACCAGCCTCCCTTATATGATAGCCGCTGATACTGATAGTATTCCACTTTGGGACATTTCGGGTACAGAACTCCAGCACGTCGGTTATGATACGCATTGAAGGCTCAGGAGGAAATATCCATGATTTCTGCGCGATATACTCCTTTAGTATATCGTTCTGGATTGTTCCTCCCATCTCGTGAAACCCGATCCCTTTCTTTTCCCCGGCAGCAAGATAGAATGAGAGAAGAATTGAGGCTGGAGCGTTAATCGTCATTGAGGTAGTGATCTTTGAGAGATCAATTTCGTCGAAGAGTATCTCCATATCACGAAGTGAATCTATCGCTACACCGCACTTTCCAACCTCTCCCAGAGAACGTTCGTGGTCCGAGTCATATCCCATTATTGTAGGCATATCGAAAGCGACACTCAGCCCTGTCTGCCCGTGATCCAGAAGATAATGATACCTTCCATTTGTATCTCCGGCTGAACCAAATCCGGCAAACTGCCTCATAGTCCAGAATCTTCCGCGATACATATTAGGGTAAACACCCCGTGTATACGGATATTCACCGGGAAACCCAAGATCGGCATTATAGTCCAAATCGTGAATGTCATCTGGAGCATACAATGGATTAACTGATTCAGAAGAGATTGTTGTAAAATCGATATCCTGTGTTTTTATATTTTCCGCTTTTTCAAAATATCTTTTTTTGTTCTCACTATATTTTTTCTTATCTTCCTCATTCATAATTACCCTCTCAAATCCTTAAGCGATTTGCCGTATGCCCACCCTTGCGCGATAAGCTTTCAGAATTATCATTCAATATTTATCATTTTTTCAAGTTCATAGACAACACTATAGGGTGATATATGCCCCGCATATACCTCTTTCATTTTTTCATCCATCAATTCTCTCACCCTGGGACTCTTTCTTATTTTTCCTTCAAGACGGTCAAGCAGGGCGTTCCTTACGCGTGAAAAGAGTATCTGCCTGTTCTTATTTTCCATAAGGTTGTTAACGGTAAGAAAATCTCTGTGCTCATCAATAGCCTTCTTTAATTCATCCACACCCTCATTTTTCAATCCGCAAGTCAATATAACCCTGGGTGACCATTCGTTCCCGGAACTCTCCTTCAGCCTCAAGGCGGATTGGATCTCTCTCGCCGCCATTTCAGCATCCTGATGATCAGATTTATTCATTACAAAAATATCCCCTATTTCCATAAGACCGGCTTTCATCGCCTGAATTGCGTCACCCGATTCAGGGACAAGAATCACCACAACCGTATGAGTTTTCTCGGCAATTTCAAGTTCCGACTGTCCGACACCAACTGTTTCAATAAACACTATATCTTTACCGTACGCGTCCAGTATATCTACCGCTTCATCCGTACAGTTTGAGATTCCGCCGAGGCTCCCCCTGCTCGCGAGACTTCTTACAAATACTCCGGGATCGTTTGAGAATTCCTGCATTCTGATCCTGTCGCCGAGAAGAGCACCTCCACTAAAAGGACTCGTTGGATCAACAAGTATAATTCCAACACTCTTGTTATCTTCTCTGAAATATGATGTTAATCTGGAAACTATCGTGCTTTTACCCGCTCCGGGCGGCCCTGTAAATCCAACCCTGCATACACCCCTGATAGCGGGGAAAATATATTCTACCACCTTTTCCGCTTCTTTGCCTCCATCTTCAATAATAGAAAGAAGCCGCCCCGCGGCGGCGCTTTTTCCTTCACGGAAAGCGGTAAAGACTGAATCTATTGTTCTCGTTCGAGCCATTTTCGCTTAAAACTCTATACCCTTCCTCGACTTAATTCCCCTTTGATAATGATG
>JAUXHZ010000260.1 GCA_030621255.1 Candidatus Latescibacterota bacterium | reverse complement strand
GATACCCCGGTCGAGATAATTCCTGTTTTCTCTCCCCACCACCTGCTTGCGGCGTTATATATTAAACCGTTAGCAAAAGCGATCGGTCCCATAACAAAAACACAGAATGCCAACGATTTAAAGAATGGCGGCATCCCGCCCGGTGAGCCTGCAAGAGCCCCCCGCCCTAACCTGATAATAAGAATTGTCGCAGGAAATAGTAAAACTGCTGCAATGACAAGGCCCTGAAAAGCAATAAATCGTTTTCCAAACACGCCTCTAAATAGCTTCCCCCCTATAGCGCCTCCCACACCTACCCAGAACAACCAGCCTGCTATCAGAAAACTTACAACAAACTCGGTCCCGCTGAATAACCCAAGCATCTCCCTGATAAAAACGCTCTGTGCGCATATAGCATAAACCCCAAGGGCAAAGAGATCACGTTTTTGTATTTGTATATTCACGCCGCCGTCAATCCCAAATTTCTACCGTTTAAAGTATTCATCTTCAAAAACAGTCTTAAAATCTATTTCGCTGTTAAAATCCTCAATTGAATCTTCAGCTGTTTTTGTCAATAATCCGGCGTCTATCAAATTAAAAACAATATATCCAAAATCCGATGACTCCTTAATACCCCAGAAATTGAAGACTTCTTTAGACATAGGGCCGAATTGCTCTATGGCATATTCTGTTATTCCTTTCAGTAATTCCTGACCCGAAATATGCCTTGCCGATGTTAATGAGCTTACCGTTCTTTCAACCGCTACAATTACAAAAAGATAGGCATTTGCTTTATACCTTGCATCATTCCCATTTATCTTTTCTATCAGCTCCAGGGTTCCATTAATATCCATAGTGTTTACTCTCTTAAAAACGGTATACTTTTCCCGCTATAGAAAAAAATTGCTCTGAACGATCATATAACTCCTGGTTCCAGAATTGTATCCTTTTCCCAATCCGGATTTATGTAGGGATAGTCTGAATTGTAGTGCAATCCCCGGGATTCTTTTCTTAATATTGCTGAATAAACAACAAGACTGCTTACGAGCGCTATATTGCGCAACTCAACCATATCAACAGATATTCCATACCGCGCGTAAATTCTGTTTATTGTCTCTCTTATCAGCCACACACGTTTCCTCGCAATATTCAGTCTCTCGTCACTTCGAACAATCCCCACATAATCCCACATCACCCTTCTGACAAGATCCCAATCATGATCGAGGATTACGGTTTGTATGCGGTGCACATCGCCCAATTCAGGGCATGACAACTGATTTTTATCCCATTTCAAACTCTTTTTCATTTCCTTCTTTATTCTCACTGAACACTCTTCAGCCATAACAAGGGCTTCCAGCAGGGAATTACTAGCGAGTCTGTTGGCTCCGTGAACACCCGAACAAGCAACCTCCCCTATCGCATAAAGCCCTTTGACATTCGTTACGCCGCTTATATCTGTCTTTACACCGCCTACCATATAATGAGCAGCCGGCACAACCGGTATCTGATCCTTTCCTATATCTATTCCAAATTTAAGACAATTTTCGTATACAAAGGGAAAACGGGTTTTAAGCCAGTCTGAAGATCTATGTGTAATATCAAGATAAACGAATTTGGCGCCGCTTCTTTTCATTTCACTATCTATTGCCCTTGCTACAACATCGCGCGGAGCAAGCTCCCTGCGCGGATCCTTCCCCTCCATAAATTCAATCCCCTTCAAATTCCGCAGGATTGCTCCTTCTCCGCGTAAAGCCTCCGATACAAGAAGTGATTTTGCCTCAGGATGATATAAACAGGTGGGATGAAATTGAACAAATTCCAGATTGGCCAACCTAGCTCCAGCCATATATGCCATCGCGATTCCATCACCAGCAGCAACATCGGGGTTTGATGTGTAAAGATATATTTTCCCCGCGCCTCCCGTTGCAAGAACGGTTGACTTTGCTATAATCGCCTTTACTTCATTCTTCTTTCTGTCCAGAACATAAGATCCGATCACACTCCCATTGTTATCCGTAATCAGATCAATCGCAAAGTGATACTCATTCAATTCAATCGAGGAATTAGCTTTTACCGAATCAATCATTTTCTCCGAAACTTCACGTCCCATAAAATCCCTATAATGGACAACCCTGGAATTAGAATGTCCCCCTTCCCTGGTCATCTTCAACAAGCCGGTTTTTTCATCTCTGTCAAACCGTACACCGATATTAATCAGATCTTCTATTCTTTCTTTCGCGCCGCGTACCATCGTTTTAACTGCGCCCGCGTGCGACAGCCCTTTTCCAGTAGCCAATGTATCCATGATATGGCTATTATTGGAGTCTTTATCATCAAACACCGCCGCTATCCCCCCCTGGGCCTGGCTTGTGTTTGAAGAATAAGCCTCTCTTTTTGTTATAACGGTTACCCTGGCATACGAGGAGGCCTTGTACGCGAGGAAAAGCCCCGCGAGTCCGCTTCCAATAATCAAAATATCAGTTTCTTCAATAGTCAAAGACCTGCTCCATTCTTCCTCCATTCTATAATATATTAGTATATATCGCAACACAAAGAACTGCAATATGCATAACGTATTTGCCCTTCAATACCGGACAATTCGCCTAATTTCTATATCTTTATGCGTTAAAAGAAGTTATGGATTAATGAACCAGTTCATATTTGGCATAATCATTGCGTAACAAAGTACCGAGAAAAAACCAGAGCAGCATCTATATGAGGAGGTTATTCGATGTCCGTAAAAAAGATA
>JAUXHZ010000075.1 GCA_030621255.1 Candidatus Latescibacterota bacterium | reverse complement strand
GAATTCACGGCCGGGTCAGCGCGAAGCTCCGCGCAGCAAGCCGGGAGAGTAAAGAGCTTCGAAAAAATAACGGCCATAATAATAGCCCCTGAAACTAACTTGAAATAATATGTACCTTTTTTCAATCTATGCCCTCCTTTCAAAAATGGCGTTAGTTATCTTTACTGGAAAGAAGTTTTCCCCACCTTCCCACACTATTCACCCAGTTTCAACCAATATTAATTTTGCCCATGCAGTCCTGATATTTATTGATTGCTTAAATATTTTTTGACAAAACGACAAGTTGTTTTTATTATTTTAACAAAGTTAAAAAGGTTTTTTTGTCACTATTCAAACTAAACTACCTGAACGACAATTTTTTCTGGAACTATTTATTAATAATTATTGTAACACAAACAAAAACGGGAATTAGTAAAAAGGAGTTTTTGTATGATAGAATTCAGACAATTGACAAAGTATTACGGAGAACTTTGCGCCCTTGATCATGTAGATCTTACAATTGAAACAGGACAGATATTGGGACTCCTTGGCCCAAACGGCGCGGGTAAAACAACCGCGATGCGGATACTGACCGGATACCTGGACCCCACTTCAGGCACGATCAATGCCGGAGGTCTCTCCATTGAAAAGGATATTCTGAAAATCAAAGAAATGATCGGATACCTTCCCGAGTCAGCCCCACTCTACGAAAATATGATTGTATATGACTATCTGGAATATATTGCCGGGATGCGGGGGCTAAAGGAAGCGCAGAGCCGGAAACGCCTGTCGGAACTTGCCGACGCGTGTGGATTACGCGAAAACATGCACCGCCCGATACATGAACTCTCCAAGGGGTATAAACAGCGTGTTGGACTGGCTCACGCTATAATGGCTAATCCTGAAATCCTTATGCTTGACGAACCAACGACCGGTCTTGATCCAAACCAGATAGTTGAAATCCGAAATATTATAAAAGAGATTGGAAAAGAAAAAACCGTAATCCTCTCCACGCACATATTGAGCGAGGTTGAAGCTACCTGTGACAGAATTGTTATCATTAACCACGGGAAGATTGTCGCGGACGGCAGCACGGAGGAACTTAAACAATCCTCCAAATCTGAATACTCCGTTAATATTTCACTCAAAAATGCCGAGTTCAATGATGTAAACACTGAACTTGGCAAGATAGAAGAAATCAAGGAGATAGAAAGTATTGGAAAGAATAACGAAGCCCTCTCAATCAGACTCTCCTGCCATACGGATAAGGATATTCGAGATTTAATCTACAAAAGAATAAAGGAGCAGACCTGGATTTTGGTTGAAATGACAAGGGATATCAAAAGTCTCGAAAAAATATTCGGCGAACTCACAAAAGAAAATTAGCGCTTAAATTGTATGATTTAGAAAAAGGAGAATCAATATGCTGAAAGCACGGAATATAGCTCAAATCTTTAAAAAGGAGTTTAGTGTATATTTCATATCTCCAATTGCCTACATAGTTATATCAATATTTCTTATTGTAACGGGATGGTTTTTCTTTTCAACATTCTTCCTGTATAGTCAGGCGGAACTTAGAAGTTTCTTTTCTCTTCTGCCTATTACCTTCTCATTTATCATACCGGCAATAACGATGCACCTCTTTTCTGAAGAACTTAATTCCGGTTCATACGAAACCCTGCTTACCCTGCCGGTCTCAATCAAGGATATTATCACGGGGAAATTCCTGGCCGCGTTGGCCTTTGTGGCGATTATGCTGCTTCCGACACTAAGTTACCCGATTTCAGTATCTTTTCTTGGAGATCTCGACTGGGGCCCTGTACTGGGGGGTTACCTGGGAGCCATTCTCCTTGGAGGAATGTTTATATCAATAGGACTTTTTACATCCGGGCTCACAAAAAACCAGATAATAGCGTTGCTGACAGCAATAGGTATCTGCTTCGCTCTGACACTTATTGAGAATCTGCTCTTTTTCCTTCCGGAATCAATGCTTGGGTTTTTCCAGCAGATTGGAGCGGGATATCATTTTCGCAATATCTCCAGAGGAATTATCGATTCGAGAGACATAATATATTTTCTAAGCTTTATTTTTATCGCTTTATACTCTGCTGATCTAGTAATGCAGGGAAAGAAGTAGAAGGAGAAATAATGAATAAAAAAAGAAATACCGGCAAATATTTCAAATTCATCGTTTACATAATAATAGTAATTCTAATCAATGTAGCGGGAATAACGCTTTTTTCCAGAGCTGACCTGACATCGGAAAATATATATTCGCTTTCAGAGGCCAGCAAAGAAGCTGTAGCAACACTTTCAGAACCTCTAACAATAAATGTTTTCTTTACCGGGGACCTTCCCGCTCCCCACAATAATACACGACGTTATCTTCATGACATGCTTGAAGAATATTCTGTCCATTCAAATGACTATTTCAATTACCGCTTCTACGATGTCAGCGCGAAAGAAGGTGATCTTAACGAAGATGCCGTAAGAAATCAGGAACTTGCCCACAGCTATGGCATCTATCCCGTACAGATTAGAAATATCGAACAGGACGAAGTGCAATTCAAAAAGGCTTATATGGGAATGGCCATGATTCACGGGGATATAACAGATAAAATCACCTCAATTACATCCACAGATGGGCTGGAATACCAAATCACTTCCAAGATAGAAAAAATGAACAATAAGATAAGCGCCCTTCTTAACCTCGAAGATCAAATAAATGTCAGATTGTACTACTCCACATCGATCGAAGAGATAGCTCCAAAACTTAGAATAGAAAAACTGCCGCAAATCCAGGGGAAGATAGAATCTATTGTCGAGAAATTAAATGACAAGTATTACTCAAGACTTGAATTCCAGAAACTAAACCCAACCGGCAACCCTTTACTTGAAAAGGAGATATCAGAATATGATGTAATGACTCTGAAATGGCCTGCGATGAAAGACAAATCGGGAAATATTAAGATAGAAAAGGGGCATGGGTCAATCGGCATCGTCGTACTGAACAAAGAAAAATTTGAAACAATCGAATTAATTAATGTTATGAATCTGCCGCTGTTCGGCACTCAATACCAACTCGTGGATATAAACTCTCTAGAGGAAACAATCAGCGAAGCGATCGATGATGTGATCGATATAAATAAAAAAATCGGTTATCTCACCGACCACGGAACTACACCTCTCAGGACAGACACATCAAATAGAACTTCAGCTTTCGATAATTTTAATTCTCTTCTGTCACGCAGCTATACCATTTCGGAGGTAAACCTGAAGGAAAACGGCATCCCCGACGGAATCGATTGTCTGATTATTGCGGGCCCGAAAGAGGAATTTTCCGAATATGAACTCTTCGAAATAGATCAGTTTCTAATGAGGGGGAAATCAATCGCTTTCTTCCTTGACCCCTTTCAACAAATAATGCCTGCCGGGCAGCAAATGCAGGCAATGTATAACAAGGAACCCTCTTACATACCTCTAAATACGGGCATCGAAAAGCTCATCTTAAACTATGGAGTGCAAACAGACGCTTCTTATATTCTGGACGAACAGTGTTACGAGCAAAGGATGTCCCAGATGTACGGCGGTGGAAAACAGAGTGTATACTTTGCTCCTCTTATAAAAAACAAATCGATTAACGACAAAATGGAATTTATGAAAAATATCAAGGGATTGATCACACTCAAGACATCCCCGGTAAAACCACTTGAAGATAAACTGCAGGGAAACGGGCTGTCGGCAAATGTACTTTTTTCGAGTTCTGAAAGGGCGTGGGAGATGAGCGGTCGAATTTCCCTTAATCCCATGATGCTGCGTCCGCCAGTCAACCCTTCAGAATTCAAAAGCTATCCCCTTAGTTTGCTCGTGGAAGGAGAATTCCCAAGCTATTTCAAAGAGAGGGAAATTCCCGAAAAACCTGCCACAGAAAAAGAGGGGGAAGAGAAAGAAGAAGAGCCCGCAATAACATCAGAAATTAAGGTTAATGACTCTACAGAGATTACTGGTGAAAAAAGATTTATTCCCAATGGCAAGCCGGGTAAAATCTTTGTTACCGGCACTTCCGAATTACTTTCTAACAGCATAGTGGATGAAACCGGCCAAGCCCCCAGTTCTACCTTTATAATGAACCTCATTGACAAACTAAACGGCAGAGAGGCATACGCTTCCATGAGAAGCAAATCACAGCGTTTTAATCCCCTTGATGAAACATCACCAGGCACGAGAGCATTCGTCAAGGCATTTAATATAGCCGGATTACCCGTAATTGTAATAATCTTCGGAATTATAGTCTGGATGCGGCGTGAATCGAGAAAACGTACTATTCAGAGAATGTTTGAAAAATAGCCACTGGAGGAAATTCGTAAATGAAGCTGAAAAAAGAATACATAGGTCTTGCGGTCATTATAGCGGTATTGGTTCTTTATCTTGTTCTGAGAAACAGTGACAAAATACATTACACACTTCCCGGGATAGGGCCGTTAAAAAAATCTGAAATAACAAAAATTGTCATAAAGACAGATGGCGCTGAAATCACTCTAATAGAACATGAAGGCGACTGGAAACTCAGCCCGCAGAATTACACGGCGGATAAACAGAAAGTTGACCGTTTCTTAAACGAATTTTCCAATTTTACTCTAACAGCCATGGTATCAGAATCTAAAATATACTCCCGTTACGGACTTGAAGAAAATAATAAAATCAGCGTTAAAGCCTTTTCTAACGACAATATCAAAAGGGATTTTCATATCGGGAAAACAGCCTCAACCAATCGCCATTCATTCGTTATGTTTGAAGGTGATACAAAGGTTTATGAAGCAAGAAACAATATTCGAACTATTTTCAAGACCACTATTGATGAACTTCGTGACAAAAGTGTACTTACTTTTGAAACATCTGCGATCACAAAAATCTCGCTTGTAAGTGAAGATAAATTACTTGCATTTGAAAAAACCGTCGTTCCACAACCGGTAATGCCTGGAGACCAGGAAGAGAAAATACCCGGGAACCCGGATATAATATGGCGGACAACAAAAGGCAAAACAGCAAAAGCGGAACTGCTCAAGCAAATCTTCGAAACCTTGTCCAAACTCCAATGCGGCGGTTATATCGAGGGAAAAACAAAATCAGATTTTACCGAACCTGTTTATTCCGTCTCCATCGAGGGAAACAAAACATACTCTCTCTCGATATTCCAAAAGCAGGATGACAATACATATCCGGCAATATCATCCGGAAGCGATTATCCGTTTCTGCTGAAGGAATGGAAAGCCAAGCAAATCATGAAAGCCCCGGATGAGCTTATAGCAGAGTAACTTGGCCCTGTTACTTTTCAATGTGAAGTGTCTGCGTCGGGAAAGCGAATTCTATCGCCCGTTTCTCAAATTCTTCCATGATAGAAATATTAATTTTTTCCCGTATATCCATGTATTTGATATAATCATTATTAATAACATAAAAAACAATTTCATAATTCAGGCTGAAATCACCGTATGAAAAGAAATGGGCCCTGTCAAATTCAGTATCAGCGATGGAATTAATGATCTTTTTTATAATTGACGGAATCTCTTTTATATTTGCAAGTGTAGTATCGTAGGTAACTCCAATCTGGAAAACAACACGCCTCTTCTGCATTCTTTTATAGTTTTTTACCCTGGAATTTGTAAGATCTGTATTTGAAAACACCAATTCTTCTCCGCCCAGGCTTCGGATACGTGAGGTTTTTATCCCTATATGCTCTACTGTTCCCTTGTATTCTCCCACCACAATAAAATCCCCGATTTGAAAAGGCCTGTCGAAAAATATCGTAAAATAACTGAATAAATCCACGAGTACAGCCTGAGCGGCGAGGGCTATCGCTATACCTCCGATCCCCAGGCCCGTAATAAGAGCCGTTATTTTAACCCCCATATTATCCAGAATTATAACAAAGGCGATTGTCCACAAAATAATTCTCACAATCGTAAGAATCGCTCTCGGCACTTCCGCTTGTCCCGGCTCTTCACTCTTCTTTTTCCAGAATGAGTCAACTCCATATTTGACCAGTATTACGAGAAAATGAACGCTGATTACCGTAACAATTATCATGATAATTGTTTTTACCCACACGGTGACGGATTCTCCTAGGACCAACCGCTGAATACTCAAATAGAAAGCCGCAAAA
>JAUXHZ010000275.1 GCA_030621255.1 Candidatus Latescibacterota bacterium | reverse complement strand
CATCGAGATACTTGAATACACTCTCCCGGCATTCCTTGTTGAAATCGGTCACCCCGTGTTTTTCTATCTGTTCTTTTCCGTCAAGTCCAAGCTTCTTTTCAACCTCTATCTCTACGGGTAATCCGTGCGTATCCCATCCCGCTTTTCTTTCAACCCTGAATCCCTGCATCGTTTTAAACCTGCAGATTGTATCCTTGATTGTTCTTGACATAGCATGATGAACCCCGGGCCTTCCATTAGCGGTAGGAGGCCCTTCATAGAAAACAAAGGGTGTTTCCGTCGGGTTCTGCTCAAGGCTCTTCCTGAAAACCCCGTGCTCATCCCAGTACTTCAACACTTCTTCCTCAGTTGCTACTACTTCGTTCAGGGGAGGAAGATCTTCGTAGATCTCCTTCTTTTTTTCATTTTTCACTTCAGTCACTCCATCGATATCCGAAAAATATTCAGTATGCGAAACTCCTTTACCGGCCTAAACATACCAGGCTCAGGCCGATAAATCCTATATATTTAATTTCCTCTAACGGAATATAATGTTTACGGCAACTATACTCAAAACCTTCTTAGAAATTCGGAGACTAGTTTGCACAATTTTTTCTCACCTTTTTTGGCTACTTTGATAATCTCTTTTATATCTACCGGCTCAAGACAATCGGGTAACGCTTTATCGGTAACAATTGAAATTCCGAGCACTTTCATTCCGGAATGAACTGCCACAATATTCTCGGGAACGATAGACATGCCGACTATATCCGCGCCTATACCCCGTAAAAACCGATATTCAGCCGCTGTCTCAAGATTAGGCCCCGCAACTGCAACAAGAACGCCTCTCTCAAGAGGAATTTTTAGATCGATGGCTACCCTCTCAACCCTCGAAATGTAATTTCTGTTATAGGGCATACTCATATCTGGGAAACGGGGGCCGAGCCTTTCATCATTCGGGCCGATAAGAGGATTGTCACCCATCATATTTATATGATCTGTTATTACAACCAGTGAGCCTGACGTCAGATGAGGATTCATCCCGCCGACAGCGGAGGTTAATATTAAAGAGTTCACACCCAGCGATTTCATCACTCTTACCGGAAATGTTATTTCCTTCATCGAATATCCCTCATAGTAATGAAGCCTACCCTCCATAGCCACAACACATTTGCCGGAGAGATTTCCTATTATTAAATTGCCGGCATGAAGCCCCTCTACAGTCGAGACGGAAAATCCGGGGATTTTTTCATAGGGTATCCTCGCCTTTACATCTATCTTTCCTGCCAACCCGCCGAGTCCGCTTCCAAGAATTATTCCGTATGCCGGGCGTATTTTCACTTGTTTCTTTATGTAGGAAGCAGCTTCCTTTATATCATCATAGAGACACGACATATATTACCCTTTCTTTTTTCAATCCGGACCTATGAAAAACCTTTCGCGAATAAGCAGGTACGAAGAGATATGTTCCTGCATCCCCATCACCCCCAACTAACCATTTACAGAGATTTTATACATTTTATTCCTCTATTCGGCAAGGTTTATCTGGACATATTATAGAATTATTTGCTGAAAAAATCCAATTAGCATAAGGGATTGAACCCCTACAAGTTCAACCCCTTTAAAAATATCCTCACATGTAAAAAGCCGGGCTTAATTATCCCACGCCGTATAAACAACAAACCGTACAGGCATTAACTGTCTTGTTTCCCTATATTTGTAAGATTTTCTCTTAACTTGTCCATAGACCAGCTATTCTCCTCTTCAGACTTCTCCACGGAATCCGGAACATCTTCAAGCCGCTCGTTCTTATTTCGTTCTCCGTCATCCCGGCTCTCCGTCTCCGTTTCAGAAGTTTCATATTGCCCATGATCTTGAAAATTACTTTCATCCCTTTTCTCACCGGAGTAGGCCTCAGTTGATTCGTGCTCACCTTGTTCGGTGTGCTGCTGATCTTTCTCACCCGCGCGGGGACTCTCCTCCACTATCTGATCTGATCCCTCAGTTAGTCCCGAGAGTGCTTCTTCAACCTCATTTTCATCCGGATTGTCCACGGAAGAAATCTTATAATCTTTCCAGTCAGTTTTCTTTATTTCTACTTCATAACCGGCCCATTCATCCTTATCCACACTCCCTTCATCCACATCAACTTTACCCTCAGGTTTATCTGATGCTGAATCAGCCCATTCTTCAACAGAGCCATCTTCTGGAATGTTCTGCGTTTCGGATACTCTTTTCTCGCCATTCTCATCGATCTCCGGATATAGAGAATTCTCGATATCTTCGGCAACACTTTCACTATATTCAGCGTCGCTCAATTTTTCTCTGGAGGTCTCCCCTATTTGTAGATCCATATCTACTTTGCCGATAGGCACTTCTGCGTTAGCGGATTTCACCTCTTGTACTCCGCCGTCCTGGACGGCCGGTTCTTCTTCCTGTTTACGGGAAAATTCTTCCGTTATTTTTTTTCGGCTCATTCTCCGGTGAGTGGTGTTCTTGCTGTAATCTTCCTTGATTTTAAATTCCAGATTCTCAATCTCCTTATCAGCCTGTTTAAAATCACCTTCGAAACCGGCAATCATTCCGCGATGGTTAT
>JAUXHZ010000022.1 GCA_030621255.1 Candidatus Latescibacterota bacterium | reverse complement strand
CCCGGTGTATCTATGATCAGCACCCCGCGGCAGTCCGCGTCTCTCTTGGCAAAGTGGTTGGCGGCTTTGGCCAGTGTTTTGGTCGCGCCGATACCGATACTGACCGGTATCCCTGTTCTCTTGGCTGTCTCTCTGCGGATTGTCTCCGCGTACGCGGAGAGATCATGACGCGAGAATCCGCTCAGATCCAGGAATGCTTCATCAATGGAGTAAATTTCCAGCCGGGGGGTGAAAGTGCCCAGCGTATTCATCACC
Organism: Candidatus Latescibacterota bacterium; assembly: GCA_030621255.1. GTDB lineage: Bacteria > Krumholzibacteriota > Krumholzibacteriia > Krumholzibacteriales > WJIX01 > JAGHBT01. The sequence continues at coordinate 9,095 of JAUXHZ010000022.1, read as the reverse complement.
CGCTGGGACATATCGCCGTAAAGGGTGTAGTTGGAGGAGAAGACCGCGACATTGTGTTTCCTGAGGAAATCCTCAAATTTAAAAGCGGGCTGTCCCATCTTGATGCCGAGCGCCTTGGCTTCATTGGAACGCGCAATAATGCAGCCGTCATTGTTGGAAAGCACCACAACCGGTTTATCGCGCAAGTCCGGCTGAAAAACGCGCTCGCATGAGGCGTAGAAATTGTTGCAGTCAGCTAGTGCAAACATGGTTACATCTTCTTAATAATATAGGTGACGATTCCCCAGACAATAAAATCGTTTTCCTTTGTTACCTCTATGGGGTCATAGTCTTTATTGGCGGGGACGAGAAAGAGCTTCTTTTTAATAAATTTCATCCTTTTCAGGGTGAACTCACCGTCAATAAAGCAGACAGCTACTTTTCCGTTTGCCGGTTCAAGCGATTTATCAATAACCAGAATGTCGCCGTTATGAATATCCGCGTCTTTCATGGAAGAACCTTTTACGCGGCCGTAGAATGTGGAGCTGGGGTTGTTGACTACTTCTTTGTTAAGATCAAGAGTCAGATCAATGTAGTCTTCAGCGGGAGAGGGAAACCCCGCGGCTATACCGCTGTCAACAAAGGGAAGCGGCAGTTTTGTAGATATATCGGCTGTGTAGAAATCAATTACAGAAGTGGTTTTTATTTTTTTTATCTTCATCATGGCGTGTTCCCGATTTTAATATTAATCGCTGTCATATCCACATTTATTTTTTCGCGCGGCATAAGTGAAATGATCGAAGTATTTTCGCCACAACACTTCGGATGAAGAGAACTGGTTAGTCCCGTAAAAGTAATCAACCACGGCTTCCCGCAGACGGGCCAGTTCCTTGAGCCGCGGAAATGACCTGGTCGAATCAAGACTCAGATCAAGCAACTCCAGGGCTCTTGCCGCGGCCCTTTGAGAATATTCCTCATTCCCCTTTTTCCGCCAGTTGAGCGCCCGGCTGACTTCGCTGCCGATGTTGGCCATCTGCATGGAAATAGACATCTTCTTCCATCTTCCGGAGGCAAGTTCTTTATGTATGTAATTCATACAGCCCCCCATCCAAACCCATCGCCGGGGTGAACAAATCATAACTCAACTATGGAATAATACGATTTTATGCAGATCTTTGAAAGTATTAATCATGGCCCTCAGGGTTCAAGCTGCTGTATCTGCTTGACAGTGATTCTTATATGTAGCAGGATAGAAGGTGTACAATCTGTTTCACTTTAAGGAGAGCAATTGGATTTTCTGAAACTATTCGAGCCCAAAACTATAGCGGTTGTTGGAGTTTCCCTCACAAATGACCGCCATCCGGCGAATGTAATCTACAACAAAAACTACTTTCGCTATCCGGTAAAGGTGTACGCTGTAAATCCCAAGGGCGGTATATATTACAAGGAAAAGGTTTACAAAAGCATCAAGGATATCCCGGAGAAGATTGATCTCGCGATTATTGCAATCCGAGCCGAATATGTACCGGCTGTTCTCAGCGAGTGTATCGAGTGCTGGGTCGGCGGCGCGGCGGTTATTTCAGGCGGGTTCGCCGAATCAGGCCGCGGCGATTTAAAGAAAAAACTTCTTGAGGTAGTGAAGAAAGCGGATTTTCCCATAATAGGGCCCAACTGTCTTGGAATATACTCGCCGGATTCAGTCGATTCCTTCTTCCTTCCCAGTGAAAGAATGGTCAGGCCGGAATCCGGCAACGTGGCCATAGTCAGCCAGAGCGGCGGCATCCTTGTCGATCAGATGGTTAAATTCGCCGGACAGGGGGTCGGGCTTTCCAGAGCCATAAGTATAGGAAACAAAGCTGTTGTAAATGAACTGGACCTGCTTACCTTCTTCGCGAGAGATGATAAGACCGATGTAATAGCCTTTTACATTGAAGGTTTCGGGCCGGGTGAGGGCAGAGAGTTTGCTCAGATCGCGAACAGATTTCCAAAACCGATAATAGTAATGAAGGGGGGGCAAAGCGAGGCGGGCAGCAGAGCTGTTTTAAGCCATACCGCTTCGATAGCAGGGGACTACACCGTGTTTTCCTCAATCATGAGACAATTCGGACTGGTGGAAGCAAAGAATGAGTATGAGATGATCTCTTTTTGTGAATCGCTGAGCTGCTATCCAAAACCAATAAACGGACGAGTAGGTATTGTAACGGCGAGCGGCGGCCATGGAGCTATAGCGGTAGATATATGCGACAGATCAGGATTGGAAGTGCCGCTGTTGCCGAAGAAAACACAGAAACGCATAAGAGAAAGACTTTCAGCCAGCATTCAGCCTATTGCTTCTCTGGGAAATCCGATCGACCTTACCGGCAGCGCCCGTGATGATGATTTTATAATAGCGACTTCAGAACTCAGTAAGCTGGAAGAAATTGATTGTGTCCTGGTGCTCCTTCTCCCCTACCTCCCGGAGGTGACAACCGATGTGGGAGCGAGAATCAGCCAGCTTTATCAGGAAATAAGAAAACCAATAGTCGCATATGTCCCCCATGTGGAGAAATACCGCATGATCATCGAAGGATTTCAGCTTAATAATGTTCCCGTAGCCCGTTCAATCGACGGCGCGATCCTTATGGTAGAAGCTATGAAAAGGTATAACCCATGTTAAACAAAGAAATCCTGGGGATTATAAAAAATTCCCGGAAAACCGGTTGGGTATTGGAGCCGGACGCCAAAAAAATATTCAGAATAGCCGGGCTTGATGTGCCCGAGTATACCCTTGCCGCCGGCGCTGATGACGCGGTCTCTTTTGCCGGCAAAACCGGATATCCGGTTGTCGCAAAGGTTGTGTCCCCCGAGATACTTCATAAATCCGATGTGGGCGGCGTGGAAATTGGTATCAGGGACGATGACAGGCTGAAAGAGATCTTTAACCGCTTCAGCAAAATGGACGGATTTACCGGCCTCTTTGTCGAGGAGCAGGTTGAAGGAACGGAACTTATTGTCGGCGCGAAGATTGACAAACAGTTCGGCCCTGTGGTTCTGCTGGGGATAGGCGGCATTGGAGTGGAAATCTACAATGACACCGCCGTAAGAATGGCTCCTGTTGAAAAAAAAGATGTCAAATCAATGATAGATGAACTTAAAGCAAAAAAGATAATCGAAGGTTTCCGAGGAAGCGTACCCGTAAATATAGAAATATTGTCCCGAATGTTTATTAAATTTTCCGAACTGACCGTAGAACTGGAAAATAAAATTGAATCTATAGACCTGAATCCAGTCATGTGCACCGGATCAAGATGTATCATCGCGGATGCCAGGATTATACTTAAACACCAATAAAAAAAATTAACCAACTAAAGTTCAAATCACAAAAAAGGGGTACGGGGACAAAAACCGATTTCAAGCCTGCGGGAATTAGCTTTCAAATTCCGGTTTCGCGAAAAGGAAGGTAACAAATGGGACCATTCAACATGCCGTGGCTGACATTCTCAGCCTTTATCGTAGTAGCGGGAAGTATCCTCGCGTCGATCTGGTGGGCACTTAATGATATTAAACAAAACTCTGACAAGGAGTAATACTGAAAGGAAGGAGAAATCGTGAGTCTTTTAACAACATGTATTATTGTCCTGATTCTTTACCTCGGCATTCTTGTTGGAATCGGTATAGCAAGCGCCAGGCGCACATCGACAGCCGAAGATTTCATAATCGGCGGACGAGAGATAGGCCCATGGGTGACAGCTCTTTCTTTTATCGCGGTATACTTTAGTTCCGTACTAATTATCGGAGGAGGAGCATTCGGATATAAATTCGGTATGGGTACAATATGGATCGGCGCGATCAACGTGTTAGTGGGCTGTACACTCTGCTGGATCGTACTTGGAAGAAAAGTGCGCCTCTTCACGGAGAGGATGGGAGTCAATACCATCTCGGGATTCTTCGCCAAGAGGTATAACAGCCCGGCGGCGGGAATATTCTCAGCCCTTATAATCTTTCTCTTTCTTATCATCTACAATGTCAGTGTGGTTAAGGGGATGGCAAATTCTTTCGAGGTCCTGATGAATATGCCCTATTGGGGAGGCGTTCTCATATCAGGCCTTATAATAATCTTCTATGTTGTTCTCGGCGGCTACAAAGCTGTCGTCTGGACAGGGTTCATACAGGCATGGATTATGATATTCAGTCTGCTTCTTCTTACATTCAGAACCCTCAACGCTGTAGGGGGATTTAGTATAGGGATGCAGAAACTGGCGGAAATCGGCCCTGAATATGTCAACACTCCGGGGGTATGGGGCTGGGCGGGGCTGCTGAGTTTCTGCCTCGTCGTAAGCCTCGGTGTCTGGGGAATGCCGCAGCTTCTTATCCGCTTCTACTCGATCAAGGATACCAAGACATTCAGGTTAGGGACAGTGATAGTCACAGTCGGCGCCGCTGTTGCCGTAATTCCCTATCTAAACGGCGCCTTCGCGCGGATACTGATTCCTAATCTTAAAAACCCCGATCTCGCGATACCCTCTCTCTCCAAGATGGTACTTTCTCCCTGGGGAGCCGCGATTCTTCTCGCCGGTGTTGTAGCGGCGGGTATGTCAACCTTCGCCGGAGTTCTCATTATTGTATCAAGCTCCCTCGTAAGGGATATATACAAGAACGGCCTTCACAAGGAACTATCAGGAAAACAGGAGATATCCGCGAACAGGATTGTCAGCGCCGCCGTGGGAGTAATCGCCCTTCTTATCGCGCTGAAACCTCCAGCGCTGATACTCGTACTTACCGGTTTCGCGTGGGCTGTTATCGCTTCTACGAATCTCTGGCCCCTCCTCTTCGGACTCTACTGGAAGGGCGCAAGCCGCGCGGGAGCGCTTTCTTCAATGATCGCCGGAGCCCTGACCGCGATTATATGGACATGGATAGGCAAACCATTCGGAATTCATGGATTCATCGCGGGTTCCGCGGTAAGCCTTGTGGTTATCTCCGCTGTGAGCCTGATAAAGAGATGGACGCCGCCGGCCGGGCTCATTGAGGAAATATGGGGGCAGGAGTAGGCCGGGGAAGCTCCGCGTTCCCGACCGGGTCAAGTGTTGAACGTTCGTAAGCGGCTATTTACTGCTGCTTTTCAGTATTTTGCCTGATTTTCTTAAGTTCATCCAGTATCTGCCCGAGAAGATTGTCACCCGGTTCCCGTGTAGAATCCTCAGTTGTTAAAGGCCCGGAGCCGGGGTGTAATACACTCAATTTTTCCCTTAATTCATTATGCAGCGATTCATAATCGAGAAGTCCCGACAGACATCCCTCATATCCTGAGGCTGTTTGAGACTGCCCCGCTGTTTGGATTCTTATTGAACCGATGCCTAGAACACGATCGTAAATTGTCCTGCTTAACGCGAAATCGGTCACTGAACGAAGAGGAATATTCTGCTTTGTTTTTGTAAGTATCCCCTTATTTATCGTTATGCGGTCTTCGCGGATTATGTACTCAAGGTTCCTGACCCAGAGCCTTACAATTGGATAAGGGATAATCCACATTAGCAATACTATTCCAAAGCCCACCGGCCAGATAATATTTACCGCCTGCGGATTGCCATCCGCCAGATTGATAATCAAGTGGGTAACCGCTACTGCTATAATGACCAGAGCTGAAATGGTCATCAGGATCCAGAGACACTTGGTAAAATATTTTTTATCCGGCTTTACTCTTTTTTCCATAACAAACCCCCTTTTCTGTTTAGAAGCCCCCTTCTTAGATCAGTGCTGAATTATGTCACCGGCAATATGTAACTGTAAACCAATATTTTTTCAAATAATCAGATTGGATTTATTCAATAATTTACCTATTATCTTTAGAAATATTGTATTTTGGACAAAAACATTTTTAGGGCACTGACTATGCGAATAAAAACAGCTGTTATTTCAATAATTGTCCTGCTGTCTCTTTTGAGTTATCCCGGCAGAACCGCCGGGCAATCCTCCCCTGACATCAAATGGAAAGAGATAAAGACCGGACACTTTCAGATAATCTTTCCCGCGGAACTTGAGGCGGAAGCTCAGCGTGTCGCAAATTTACTGGAGCATTTTGCCGGCTGCCAGGAAACTACAATGAAATCAGAGTACAACTCGGTACCTGTCGTACTTGTTAACCAGTCGACAGTCTCAAACGGATTTGTTAGCTATGTCCCCCTGATGTCGCATTGGTACAGCACGCCTTCGGCCTTTTCAGGCACGGAATGGTACAAAACCCTCGCCGCTCACGAAGGAAGACACGTCGTACAGAACAGAAAACTGAACACAGGGTTCGGCAAAAGGCTATGGTCGCTCTGCCTCGGAGATGCCGGAACGGCAACCTTTAATTTTTTATATGTACCGGTCTGGTTCAGTGAAGGGGACGCGGTTTTTTCCGAGACCATTTTTACGAAGGGCGGGCGGGGGCGAATCTCTTTCTTTGACCTCTGGCTTCGTACTCAGGAACTTTCGGGCGAGCGCTTTTCCTATGATAGGGCTTGTCTCGGCTCATATAACGACCCGTATATTTTCGCCGACCATTACAAACTCGGATATCTGCTTGTAACCCGCGCCTACAGAGAATACGGCGCCGGAGTATGGGACAAGGTTCTCGGGGAAACGGGTAAATATATTATATATCCAACATTCGATAAAGCACTGACTAATATAACAGGTAAATCTATCAGGCAGCTTTATAACGATACAATGGATGAAGCGGGCGCATTGTGGGAAAAGCAGCAGACGGGGCTTAAACTTACGCCCGCTGAAAGAGTAAGCCCCCCATCCCGGGACCGATGGAGCTACTATCTCTGTCCGCAGAAGGGGGAAAATGGTCTTCTCGCGGTCAAATCCGATCCGGATAATAGCTGTTCCATAGTAAATATCACCCCCTCCGGTAAAGAGGAATTCATAAAAGAGCTGCCCTCCAATTCGTCCTACCGGCCGATATTAGACAATGAAAGATCGGTATCCGCGGGAGGCGGAAAACTGGTATGGTTGACCATAACCCCCGATATCAGATGGGGATACAAAAACTACTCCGACATAGTTATTATTGATATAGCCGCCGGAGAGACCAAACAGATCACACAAAAGGGCAAATTCACAAGCTGTGCGATATCGGCAGATGGCAATCGGATAGCCGGCGTTGAATTTACACCCGAAAGAGCCTGTTTCCTGAAAATAATCGATGCCCAAAACGGGGTAACAAAAAGATCTTACCGGATGCCTGAGAAAGAATTTGTTTTCGATCCCGCCTGGTCTCCTGAGGGAAAGGCAATCGCTTACACAACCCTTACCGATAACGGCATTTCACTTAAAATGATCGATCTTAATAGTCAAACAATCAAAACCGTAATCCCGCCGTCTAACGAAGAAGATATTAGATCCCCCTCCTTTTTTAGAAACTATCTGCTCTATGAATCGGACTACTCGGGGATAAACAATATCTATGCCGTTGATCTGGAGTCCGGAAGGAGATTCCAAGTTACTTCAAAACGATACGGAGCATTCTTTCCCGAAGTTTCGCGCGATGCGCGCAAACTCTACTTCAGCAACTACACTCCGAAGGGCTGCGAAATCGTAAGCGCCCCTCTGGCCCCCGAGGCCTGGAAAATTCTTGATGAAGTGAAGGTACGGAAATTCAACTATTTTAAACCGATCGACGGCCCCGGCAAACCCGGCGGTTTGTGTAAAAGCAAAGATGCGGAGAAACGGAAGTACAATGTCAAAGGCTACAACCCGCTCCTTCACTCAATCAACTTTCACAGCATACTCCCTTCAATCGACACAACCGATGAAGATATATTCCTTCAGTTGATATCCGGCGACCCGCTGCTCACTACGCAGACTCTACTCGGCTACAGATATAACTACAGAGAAAGCGCTGGTTCAATCAGCCTCGATATGAATTATTCCGGGCATTTCCCGGTGATAAGCATCGGAGGCGGATATGGAAAAAGAGCAGAGCCTCAAGAAAACCCGCTTCCTTCCAGAAGATGGAAGGAACTGGAAGGAAGGGTTGGTGTTACTTTTCCACTGAACCTGTCGCGGGGCATTCACTCCACTTATCTGAATTTCGGCACATTCGCAAAGCATAGAGAAATCTCAGACCGCTCACTATACGGCTATTCAAAAGACTATGATTATTCCACAGAATCGCTCTATCACTACTTTTCCTTTTCCCGCTCGAGACAGAAGGCGCCTCACGACATCTATCCTTCATTCGCGCAGAACCTTCTTGTTTCTTTAAGCCACACCCTGGGCAACAGCGACTACAAAGGGAGTCAATTAGATCTTAGATCAAGATTATTTCTGCCCGGCCTTTTCGATCACGACAGCTTCCACCTTGAAGGTACATTTGAGAGACAAAAACAGAGTAATAGCTATACCTGGGATAATAGTTTTTTCTTCCCGCGCGGCTACATAGAGAGTGATGAAAGAATTCTGGATAACTTTTATAAACTTGCCGCAAACTATACATTCCCTATCATAAACACGAACTTGTCAATATGGAAGGTCTTCTATCTAAAGAGGATAAACGGCAATCTCTTCTTTGATTACGGACTCACTGAGGATAATCAGAAAACTCTGATATACCGTTCGGTTGGAATGGAACTGCCCCTCGAAAGCTATCTTTTGACCAATAAATATATCAGGATCAGAACCGGCCTTCGCTACTCATACTGCATTGACAATGATAAATCGCGTTTCGACTTTATCCTTTCTATATATTAGCCCGAGTGCCTCAACGTGAATTAGTTCTTGTCACTTGAGGACGCAAGGGATAAGCTGGAGAAACGGCGAGTGAAGTACAATGAGTTCAGGCCTCATAGTTCACTCGGGGACAAATCCACGAGCGAGTTCATCGAACAGTACTTTGCAAGCCTTGAAAGCCGGAAATCCATACTTTTGGCTGGACCATTTTTTGGATAAGGGTCACTTAGGCTTTATTAGGAGGTTTTAAAAATGAAAGTAAGCATTATGCTACTTTTATTAGTCGTGGTCTTTACGGGTTGCAGCCAGGAAGGGGAGGTTGAAGTTTACAACGCAACCGGTGGTAATTTGGGGATTACCATTAATGGCAGTTCCTATAATCTCTTTCCTAGAAGCAGAGCAAAAAAAGAGATTGA
>JAUXHZ010000241.1 GCA_030621255.1 Candidatus Latescibacterota bacterium | reverse complement strand
GTAACCCCCACAAAGCGGGTCGGGTTTCCACTATTTGAGTCGAGCGGATCAAGATAACTCGTCACGGTTCCGTTACCGTAGAAAGGTTCTTCATCAAAGAGAATAACAGGCTGATTGTTAGTAGCGCCGCTTCCTCCAAACGGAACCGAGAGTTCCGAGAGATATCGGAGACTCTTCTCCACACCCCCTTCAGCGAGGTAAAAAACCTGTTTGTCCAGCATTTCATTTGAAGCCGGCTGAGTTTCGTTCACGGAAATTGAGTTTACTCCCATTACAATTCCTGTAAGCGCTACAAGTATAAGAAGTACAATTACAAATACCGCTCCATTTTCACTCCAGGCATTAATTTTCATTCTTTTTGTCACCTGTAACCTTCTTGTGTAGGAAGTACCCTTTAATTCAGAGGGATTCCATCCATTTCATTAGAGGGAACATCATCATTTGCACCACTGGTCCAGACACAGTACGAATACTGCGTTCCCCTTTGAAGACCTGTATCAACATAGTTGTACGAAGACGCATTGGAGGCAGTGACACTATAAATAACGGCCCAGTCAGATTCGAAAACAGCTTTTCTTTTTATCAAATAGCAAACAACATCATTCGGCAAACAATCTTCAGAGGGAGAGGCATCCCAGTTTATCGAAAGTGATTCTCCGTTATCATCTGGAAAATCATCAACATTAGTAATCTGGCAGGAGGATAGAGTTCCAGAATAGTAGATCCCGCTGAATTCATTCGAAGAAACTGAAGGAATTGAATCAACCGCCCCAATTGCCTCCGCCATATAGTAATAATAGTTGCCGGCGGCGGGCGCGACACCAGTCATGTTGCCATTAACATTATCTTTAAAAGTATAAATATTGGAACCATCAGCCGGGATCGTTCCTATAAGAGCCTTGGATAAAATTGTTCCTGTTTTTTTTTGACCGCTGTAAATCTTATAATAAGATACATTGCCGCCATCAGTCAAATCATCGGCCGATCCGGCCATAACAACAGTGATCTCATCTATCGCGTCGCATGGAGTATCATACGCGTTCATTAGCACTGGGGGAGCGGGGCCGTTGGCAACAGGCTGAACGGGCCCCACACTATTGGAGGGATTCGATTCCTGAGGCCTGCAATCCCATGCCGTGACATAGTAAGAGTAGCTCTCGCCGATTTCGGGGCCTCCGCCGGGAGTGTCGGCATCATCCTCCATCGAATATGTTGCTGTTGCTTTGGTTACAATAGAACCTATGCACATCCAGCTTACATCACCATCCCTTTTGCGATAAACGGTATATTTAGTAATATCCTCTTCGCCGGCAAGTTCATCGTTGGATCCGGAAAAATCGAGTGTAATAGTCGTGCCGTTATCGTTTGGCGTATCCACAGCCGAAAGCCCGGAGGGCGCTCCTGGAGAATCACCGCAGGGATGAAGATTGGCGCTTGAAGTGCCTATGTTTCTCGGCCGCACTTTGCTTGTCATTACAACAGAACGGTAATTTCTAGTATCTCCCGGAATACTGTGAGGCCCCGCGAATCCAGCTTCCATAACGTTCGATTCAGCTTCAACAGTAATTTCAATATCGATAATTTTATCCAGTACTTTCCGGGGTACAGCGGTAATCACTGCTATCTCCGTTTGGCTTAACAGACCGTCATTGTCATTATCTCCCCAGAGGGTAACAACCCCATCAGCATTATAGTCGCCATAGTACTTAAATAGCGGCTGAGGAAATTTTCCATCCGGATATGCCTCTCTACCCCGGAGGCCATACCCTACGATATCATTCCTTTCCCCATTCTCTTCCCTGTAAAGCGCGTAATCTTCAGGATTCTGGGTTTCGATATATCTATCTTCTCGACCTACTATACCATTATCATTTCTGTCCAGGGTAAACCGGATCGTTTCAGCATTATTATTATACCTCTGCAGCGCCCCCGGTTTTTCGCCGGGAAAGATACCAATAGTGTATTTAGTCCCGTCATGCAGCGGCACATCCTGATCGGTGGTCATACCCAAGACCCCCGAGACACCATTTGAAATGTCAGCGTTGAATGTCACCTGATATGGCGCCGCGTCCAAAAAGATCGGCTGACCGTTAAAATCATCGATATTCGTACCGGCGAGACGCAATTCTTCTTCCAGCGCCCCAAGGGTGATGCGGGCATTCTGCTGAGCGTTGATATATTGATTCTGCGCGTCCGCCGCTTTCTTTTGTGCCGTAAGCACATTATATGAAAGCATTACAAAAATAGCGCCCGCAAAGAGAGTAATTATCATCTCGGCAAGCGTGAATCCGCGATCTGTTATTCTTCCAAACATATTCTAATTTCCATAAAAGGAATCTTACAATCTAATATCTTTAAAACGGCTAATACTCGAATTCAGTTCTACATTACGTGTTCCACACTGCTCTACCCATTCAACCTTGACTGTAATTTCTTTCAGCACGCTAAATCCAAGCGCGTTCGTAGAATCGGTAATTGTTACACTTCTTTTAAACTTCTGATATTCCCTCGCGCCGCCGCTTATCTGGCCGTACTCCTCATTGGAATAATTGGTCATATTTATTGAATCATACCTTAGAGAACTCATTACATGTTCAAGCCTCTGATGAGCGAGATTTGTCGCTTTAATAGTATTCTTGGAAGTAATATCGGCATTCATTACTCCAAACATACTATGACTGAGCCCAAGCAGCGCGACAGCAAATATTGTCATACCAATAAGTATTTCAACAAGACTCGATCCTTTTTCATCGCCGGCATTAAAAAACGCTAACCCCGCTTTCATTTTCCTCGATCCTCTCATTAATAATATGTTGGATTCTGAAGAACAATGCTGCCTGTCGAACGCCTGATAATCATCATTTTGTCCGTACCCTTCTTTTGTTCGCGAAATTCAATATCCGGCATTACGAACACGAGCCCCTCTTCGTTCGTACTTCCATTGGGAAAGAATACAACCTGAGGCGGAGACC
>JAUXHZ010000078.1 GCA_030621255.1 Candidatus Latescibacterota bacterium | reverse complement strand
AGCTCAACCATACCCAGGGAATCACCCACCAGAATAAAATCGATACTAACTTCATCAATTAATCTAGTGGAAAGGTAATTATAAGAAGTAATAGCTGCAATCTTCTCGCCGTTCTTCTTCATCTTTTTAAGAATGCATTGTGTTATTTTCCTGCTCATCAGAAATCATTCTCCCATGATGGAACATAATACCTGGTTCCATCAAATTTCTCGGAAATTTGCGTAAAAAAATCATTAAGATGTTCCCTGTTTGTAGTAAAATCAAGCTGATCTGTATTTACAATAAGCAGAGGTGTATCATTGTAATGAAAAAAGAAATGGTTAAATGCTTCATTCAGATTTCTTAAATATTCCTCATCAATATTTCTTTCAAAACTACGTCCTCTTTTCCTGATTCGTTCCATAAGAACTTCAGTGTCAGTCTGAAGGTATACTACCAAATCGGGACAGACAATCTTCCCGCTGAGCAACGAACAAAGGCTGTTGTACAGCCCAAGCTCCTCATTCCCGAGAACAACATGAGCGTAAATACTGTCCTTTTCAAACAAATAATCCGCTACAAGAAGTTCTGTAAATAAATTCTGCTGGGCAATCTTTACCTGCTGCCTGTATCTGTTTAAAAGAAAAAATATCTGTGTCTGAAAAGCGTAACCCGCCAAATCATCGTAGAACTTCTCCACAAAGGGATTATCATTTACCTGCTCCAGAAAGAGCCTGGCGCCTGTTTCTTCAGCAATCAAACGTGAGAGGGTAGTCTTACCCGACCCTATATTCCCCTCTATTGCAATATATTTAACTCCTTCTGATACCAATCTTTTTTTGAAATCTTTCATATCTTTCACGGTAGTTAAAATTAAACCCTCTGTCAACAACAACTAGTCAATCAACAAAGTTGAATTTTCGTCTATCAAAGATCTGGAAGATATTTTCCTTGTCCACCGGGACAAAGGGTTATCTGCTACTATATCAATGACTTTCATATTATCAGGCGCTATAGTAAATTCCGGGCATATCTCCTGCATAGGCACTATCACAAAAGGACGCTCCCTGAACCTTGGATGAGGAATCGTCAACTCAATCTTTTTCACTGTAATTCCCCCATACAGAATGATATCGATATCGAGAGGCCTGTCTCCCCTTCCTTTTCGTCCAAAGTCTTTTTCCAGTCTTTTGCAGAAGGATAAAAGTTTCAAAGGTTTCATCCGGGTCGCAAAAACCGCGGCTGCATTTATGAATGTCCTCGAAAAACCGTTGCCGACAGGCTCCGTTTCATATAGCGAACTTAATCTTTCCAATTTGCACTTTTCTAAACTGTCCAGAATCTTTATAGCCCTGAGGATAGTACATTCTCTTTCCCCTTGATTTGACCCAAAGGAAAGTGTAACTATGTCGATTGTGTTATTTTGCTTCACGTTCGATAATAACGGCAACATGCGCTAAATTGTTTGGAAAGGGTAAGGTTAATTTCCGAATTTCGGTCCTGATTTTAAAAACAGGAAAATTCTCCAGCACTTCACAACATATCGCGTCTGCAAGTGTCTCAAGCAAGTTAAATTTGTTGTTTTCAACAAGTTCCATTATTCTTGTATATACTCTCTCATAATTAACAGTGTCTTCGAGAGAATCTGTCATACTTGCTTTACTAAAATCATGATAATATTCAACATCAATCCGAAGTTTCTGTCCGATCTTTCTTTCAATCGGAGAAACTCCATAATAACCAAAAACTGCAATGTCTTTTAAAACCACCTTTTCTTCCACTATTACCTCTTTCATATATTTTTCAGTTCACGGCTTATTTTCGCCAATTTTCCCCCGGCACTTCTGATTGTACCGGTATCAGCCGTCAAGGATAAACGAAAATATCCTTCTCCATATTTACCAAATCCAATACCCGGAGTACAGACAATTCCTGTTTCTCTGAGTAAATACTTGCAAAATTGCATCGAACTGATATTACCGGGAATTCTTATCCAGAAGTAAAATGTTGCCTCAGGCAAAAGATAATCAAAGCCGGCCTGGTCAAGCCCTGCAGAAAGAATTCTGCGACGCTCACCATATACAGACATTATATCACGAGTTATTTGTTCAAAACCGCTATCAAGAATTACGGCAATCGCTTCCTGGATAGCGCTGAATACACCAGAATCAATATTTGTTTTTATTTTTGATAGCGCTGAAATGACTTCTCTTGAACCAACAGCAAATCCAACTCTCCAACCTGCAATTGAAAGACTTTTTGAAAATGAGAAAAACTCCAGGTAGGAAATACCACTCTCTCTTGCCACAGGAAAGAGAAGATCAACGGGGGAATCAAACGAGATCTCAGAGTAAGCGGCATCATTAGCAAGAATAATATTATTCTTCCTGCAATATAGCACAGCCTCAGCGAATTTATCCCGATTCGCCACTGTCGATGTTGGATTGTTAGGATAATTCAGAAACATCAGCTTCGACTTCTCTAATACTTCATCGCCAATCTTTCCAAATTCAGGCCAAAACTTGTTAGATTCAATGAGTGGCATCGTATGAGGAACAGCTCCAGCAAAAATCGCTGAAGAATTGTATACAGGGTATCCGGGATCTGGTATTAAAACCGTATCCCCCGGATTAACAACCGCCAGGGATAAATGCCCGATTGCCTCCTTGCTTCCAATTGTTACTAGGATTTCCTCATCTGCAAGGTCAATATTATATCTCTTCTTTATCGATCCCCGGATAGCCTTTTTCAAATGCGGCAATCCAGTATCAGAAGGATAACGATGCAATTCGGGACAGTCCAGCGCCTCTTTTAATGCTCTGATAAGTTGATCAGGGGGAGCTGAATCAGGATCTCCTATACCCAGATCGAGAATTTCATTGCCGGTCTCACGGAAGGATTCTTTTAATCTGTCAATCTCAGTAAATAAATACGGAGGTAGTTTTCCCAACCTCAGTGATCGCATAAAACCCAATTCCAATTAAAAGATAATCTTTTTATTTCCAGGAATGAACTATCTTAACGCTTAAAGATACTGGATTATCACCCTCACCAGTACCCGGTTCACCGATAGTAACAGGCCCGTAAAGCCCTTCGTTATCAGATTCAAAAACAACTCTTCTCCACCTGAAATCAAAATCCTCCTCGGAGATTTCTTGCTTAGTCGGCCAGGGATATCCCTTTGTTACATAAGTTGCCGTTGCCCAGTCGGCATCCAGCGAATATACCATTAAGGCTGAAAAGGCTTCATCCCACTCTATCCCCATTCTTCCTATACGGAACCCGATTTTCGAGCAATCAGGAGACCAGTTAACCCCGCAAATCATATCTGTAGATCTTTCCTTTGCCATAACCTCTGTTAGGATTTCGCCGCCCGATCCAACTATATATATACCCTCCCCTGTAATAACAGCACCCCTGCCGCTACCATCCGGCGCCCAGACAAACTCGGAAATCCCAGTAACATTTGTCTTTAAAGCGCTAAGCGAAGATGAATTAAGAGAACCCGGATTATACTCTAAAAAGCAAAGTGTTTTTTCATTATTTACATGCGCCATAAAAGCCAATCTGTTACCGCCATCGGGCTCCCATTGCAAAATTGGGTCCGGAGACATGTTAATCCCCAAATCACTGAATAGATCAAAAACCATCAAATCTGATATAACCGGCTGTCCACCGCTTATCGGAATCATAGATGGTTCAAAAGTACCTGAACTATCGCAGAAATAAATAATATAGGCTTCATCCGGAGTAAAAACAGGTTTAGTATTCTCAAAATACTCTTCTCTCCACCCCAGAGTGTCACCACTATCGTTTATTAATGGTATGCTTATCATTGAGGTTGTAAGGGATATCGGAGCCCCTACACTCTGGTTCCAAAAAGATATATTCAACAAGTCTTCTGTTCCATTATCCGCGCCACCCATTTCTAATTTTTGCATAACAACCATAGTCGCGGCACTATTTGGAAAAGGATACCTATATTGGTCACATCTATCTATCTGAGTATCATTGTACTGATCCGTCACTATTTCGCCACCACTACCAGACAGTTCATATTTTGCCACATTCTTGCGAGGCACCTTGACAAAAGGGTTAGATGAAGATATTACAGAGGCTACAACTTGCTGCCCATCTTCAGTAAATACAAAATTGTCTCCTCCAAAACTTGTTCCCGCCCTGAAACCTAAATTGAGGGCTGTAATAGACTCGTTTACCCCGGGGCTGATGTAGCGCACAACGTTTGCGCTGATATAATCAGAATCGTTAAAGTAAATGCCCCCATAAGATGAAACAAAAAAGAGGTTTCCATCTATTAAATTTGGATAGAGATTATACCTTTCTCCAGTATCAATCTGCTCATAATTTCTAACAGAAACAACCAGGCTGCAGGCATCACTCACATCCCCTAGAGAACTTTTCGCTTTTACAATATAATCACCCAGTTGTTCCGGGACAATCCATTCCACAACAGCCTCATTAGAAACAAGCAAGCTTCCTGCATTTACTTCCCAGAAATAAGACGGCCAGGGGCCTGAGCTATAACCGCTAATTCGTACGGAAAGTGTCGTTGTATCTCCAGGCTGAGGACATATTGGATTAGAAATGAGAGTAATCAGATCTAAATCATCCCCTTCAGGATCTATAAGATTTTCTTCGCCGCACCCAGTTAAAATTACCAGCGATAATGAAAGTATAATTGTTGATAACCTGAAAAGCTTTTTCCTGTAGTGATTCACTTCAAAGCCTCCAATATTAATCGGGCGGGATGCCTTCCCCGCAACATTTATGATCAGTAAACTGCGTCATAATTCAGCTATTCACCATTATAAAATATTAATATTGGCGGACAATTTCAAGAGAATTCTATCATATATTGACGATAGAGACACAAAATTGATTTCTTCAGCTAAAATCAGCAATTTGTCATGGACGTGCGCGTATCTTTTATATCTTTATAGTTAACCTGCCAAATTAAAAAAGGCGCCTGACAAAATCCTCAGGCGCCTCTCGTGAAAAATTAAATTGATTCGCGGATTACATCATCCCGCCTGGCATTCCTCCTCCTGGAGGCATACCGGATCCCGTATTCTCTTCAGGGATATCAGTAATCGTTACCTCTGTGGTAAGAAGCAGCGCGGCGATGCTCGCGGCATTCTGGAGCGAGGATCTCGCCACTTTAGTCGGATCAACAATACCCGCATTTATCATATCCATAAATTCATCTGTAGCGGCATTGTACCCTATGTTAGCCTTTTCCTTCTTCAACCTCTCAACTATAACCGCCCCTTCCTTACCGGCATTACCGGCAATTATTCTGGCAGGTTCACTGAGACAATTGGCAATAATCTCCGCTCCAACCTTTTCTTCCTTATCAAGATTGAGTTTTCTGACTGCTTCAGTAGCGTGCAGCATAGTAACTCCGCCTCCAGGCACAATACCTTCTTCAACGGCAGCCCTGGTCGCGGCTAGAGCATCCTCAACCCTCGCTTTTTTCTCTTTCATTTCTATCTCGGTTGCCGCTCCGACACGGATAACTGCTACTCCGCCGGCCAACTTGGCCAATCTCTCCTGAAGTTTTTCACGATCATAATCAGATGTTGTATTCTCTATCTGATTCTTGATATTATTTACCCGTTCCTTAACCTTGGAAAGCTTTCCTTTTCCTTCAATAATCGTTGTGTTCTCTTTATCGATGGTCACTCTCTTGGCTTCGCCCAGGTCTGCAATTGTCGCGTTTTCAAGTTTAAAACCGGTCTCTTCTGAAATAACGCGTCCACCTGTAAGAACGGCGATATCTTCAAGCATCGCTTTTCTTCTGTCGCCGAAACCGGGAGCCTTAACCGCGGCAATCATCAATGTGCCGCGAAGTTTGTTAACAACCAGTGTCGCCAAGGCTTCACCCTCTATGTCCTCCGAAATTATAATAAGAGCCTTGTTAAGCTGAGCGACCTTTTCAAGAATTGGAAGGAGATCCTTCATAGCGCTGATCTTCTTGTCATGAAGAAGAATATGGGGATTCTCAAAAACAGTTTCCATTCTCTCTGCATCGGTTACAAAATAAGGGCTCA
>JAUXHZ010000001.1 GCA_030621255.1 Candidatus Latescibacterota bacterium | reverse complement strand
AAGTTTCCATCAGTGACATTTGCCAGTCCGCCCGCCGTGATACCGCTGCAGTTCCCGTCTATAACATTAGCCAACCCGCCAATCGAGATGCCGCTAAAGTTTCCATCAGTGACATTTGCCAGTCCGCCCGCTGTAATGCCGCTGCAGTTCCCGTCTATAACATTAGCCAGCCCTCCGATTGCTATGCCGCTAAAGTCTCCATCGGTGACATTTGCCAGTCCGCCCGCTGTAATGCCGCTGCAGTTTCCGTCGATAACATTAGCCAGCCCTCCGATTGCTATGCCCCGGAGATTACCGTCGGCTACAGTTCCGATCCCGGAAAGAGCCAGTCCGTTTATTTCCCCTCCGCTTTCAATGAGGACTCCCCCAATTGATATGCCTGAAATACGAGAAGCTGCTTTTACATGAACCATTCCGATTGACAGAAAGTGAAGTTCATCTGCCGCGGGGCCGTATAGGCCGGCTGAAAGCCCCTTGAATACAGCATGCGGGTTTTTGCCGGGTTTCCAAAGTGTCAGATTAACGCCCAGAACTTTTTCTACGCACTCATCCCTGAAGTTAAGACGAAAACCTTTTATCCCGCGGGAATTTCCGAAGCTGATGCCGTAATTGTTTATCGCGAGGTCAAGACTTGCAGCGGGAGGTTTATCTGCGCACTCCGGAGCACCCGGTAGCGCAGCTAAAAGAGGGGACGTTGCAACAAGAAGAAGAGCTGCTATTAAAAATATTTTCATTAGGCCTGCTCCTTTACGAAATAGAGACAAATAGCAACTGCGACCCTGACGGTATGGGAAGACATGTTACTTTACGAATAAAACAGCTCTAAAGTTACAAATTTTTTAACCCGGCAGGCCGTTAGGGCGGCACACTATCACTGCCGCAAGTTACAAATTTTCAGTCTGTAAAAAAATCAAAAATATTGCCGAGCATGCTGCTATCCGCTTTGAAAAATTCAGTGTATTTGCACCTGGAGCAGACGAGAGTCGTAAATTTATTGGTTTGGACGTCAAAGATCTTGCTTAAAAATCCACCGGTGGCGCGTATTTCCCCCGTTTCATATGAAGTGTTTCCACACTTGGGGCATTTGTAATTCAGATTCTGCATTATTCTTCCTTTCTGTAATTCCTTGCCCGATCATAAACTTACTGCAGACGGGATTCAATAGATATTTTGGCTGGAAATTCCCGAATTCCGGAAAGCTGAAAAACAGTATAAATCAACAAATATCTTTCTAAACAGAGGTAATTAGTTGTGGTTATTTGTCTTGTCGGGATCGGGCATCAATTTTCGGGGAATGACATGATATTTTATCTTTGACTATAGAGGTAAAATTGTTGTAAATTAGAGATTCCGGTCCGATAGGGGGATGCTGTATCCTTTTAACGGATCGGATGTTGGATCTGTTATAAGCAAAATCGAATCTATTATGGAATTTTATATGTAAAATTTGTGATTTTAGTTTTAATAAAGTGAGGCGAAGTGAAAAAGGATTTACGAGCAAAGTTGATTATTGTGTTTCTGGTTTTGGCGGGTGCACTTTATTTTCTATACCCTACAATTAGGGTAATAACAATGCCCGAGGATGAAATAGAGAGATTAAAGATCGAGAACCCTGAAAAAATCGACAGACTTATGAGTAAATCCCTGAAACTCGGGCTCGATCTTAAGGGCGGAATGCACCTTGTGTTGGAAGTAGATGATTCGCAACTGAAAGAAGAAGAGAAAAAAGATGTGGTTGATCGCGCTCTTGAGGTTATAAGAAATAGGGTTGATCAATTTGGTGTCTCTGAACCGGTGATTCAAAAAGAAGGAAGAAACAGAATTATTGTCCAACTGCCCGGCCTGCAGGATGCCGAGAGAGCGAAAAGGCTGATTGGACAGACGGCAATGCTTGAATGGCGGCTTGTACGTGAACAGGAGGAAGTCGCCGCGGTTCTTAAGAGGCTCGATGAAGTGTTGAAAAAAGAGCAGGGGGATTCTCTTGTAGAAGTAAGCGGAGACCCTGTTACGGATAGTACGGGAATGATTCCGGAGGTTGCCGAAGACACTGAAGAAGTTTTGAATGATACGGCTTTTGCCGCGTCTGAAACTCTGAAAAATGAAGGGGATTCTCTACTTCTTGGCGGAGGCGATCAGGCGGATTTGGGGAATATCCCATTGGAAACTGTTAGTAAAGATAAACCTTTTACATCACTTCTTTTTAGATTTTATAGAGACTGGATTCTGGTAGAAGAGAATAATGTTCCGCGTGTCAGAAAGCTGCTTTCGCGGCTTGAGGGAATGAATGTGATTCCCGAGGATAGTGATTTCATGTGGTTTGACGAATGGGTGCCGATGTCCAGGGGTGGGGAAAGAGGCAAATTTCTATTCCTTCTGGCGAACGATGAAATGGTTTCCGGAAAGGATTTGAATAATGCTACTCCAAGACCGGACCCGCAAGCTCCCCAGAAACTTCTTGTTGGATTCAACTTCAACAGAACGGGAGCCAGGCATCTCGCGTCTTTTACAGGCAAAAATGTCGGGAGATTCACAGCAATAATACTGGATGGGAAAATTAAGTCCTATCCCATAATAAAGAGCAAAATACCAGGCGGCCGGGGAGTTATTGAAGGCAATTTTACTGACACGGAAGCATTGGACCTGTCAATAATATTGAGAGCAGGAGCATTACCGGCCGACATGAAAATTATTGAAGAAAGATCGGTTGGGCCAAGCCTTGGCCGCGATTCTATCAGAAAGGGTATCAAGGCGGCGTTACTTGGATTCGCACTTGTGATCCTTTTTATGATTATTTACTATAAACTATCCGGAGTAATCGCTTCAATTGCCCTGATGTTCAATCTGATTATAGTATTTGGGCTTCTTGCTTATCTTGGAGCCGCCCTGACGCTGCCCGGGTTGGCGGGAGTTGTTCTTACTATAGGAATGGCAATTGACGCGAATGTTCTTATCTTTGAACGAATACGTGAGGAATTGAAAAAGAACAAGACTGTTAGATCTTCTGTAGATGCCGGCTATGCGAAAGCCTTTACAACAATTGTGGACGCTAACCTGACTACCCTTATAACAGCTTTTGTGCTCTGGCAGTTCGGAACAGGGCCTGTGAAGGGTTTTGCCACAACGCTTAGCATCGGGATTCTGGGATGTATCTTTACGGCATTAGTATTCAGCAGGATGATTTTCGATTTTTGGACAAAAAGTGGACGAGTGCAGAAACTCAGTATATAGAATTGAGGAGAAAGAATGCGTTTTTTCGGAGAGACACATATCAGGTTTGTGGGTTTTAGAAATAAAGCCTTTCTTATTTCGCTGGTTGTAATTGTAGCTGGATTGGTTTCACTTCTAATTCATGGCGGCCCCGATTTAGGCATTGATTTTGAAGGCGGCACGCTTGTGCAGATCATGTTTGATAAGGCGGTGTCCATTAACGAGCTGCGGAGCGTTGTGGAAGAAGCGGGGTATAAAAACGCTAATATTCAGGAGTTCGGCCAATCGAATGAATATTTGATAAAGGTTGAGGAAATAAGCGAATCCGGAATAGCTGCCGATAAATTAATCGAAGCCCTGAACGGCGTGGCGCCTAAAAGCGGATGGAAGGTAGTATCAATTAAGGAAATGCCGAACGATTTGGGCGAAGGTGTTGACGGGGGCAATCTTGTTATTGTCGAAGGAACCAATATTCCATCTCTGGAAATGTTAGAAGACGGCATTAAAAAAATGGGTGTTGGAATAACCGCTGCTACCAAGGAAACAGAGACACGGTTAGCGTTCAATCTTCCATTTCAGGGGATTGAATCAAAGGCCGCGGACAAATTAAAAAATGGCATAAGTAAAGGTTTCCCTGATAGAGAGATTACTATCAGGCGTACTGAAACCGTGGGTCCCAAGATAGGCGAAGAGCTTAAAAACAGAGCCTGGGCCGCGATTGTAATTTCACTTTTCGGAATTCTTATATATATCAGCTGGCGGTTTGAATTCAGGTACGCGGTTGGGGCTATTATAGCATTAATTCATGATATAATTATAACCCTGGGCATTTTCTCAATAACCGGCAAGGAACTTTCTCTGGTTGTTGTTGCCGCGTTTCTTACAATAGTTGGATACTCCTTGAACGATACCATTGTTGTGTTTGACAGAATAAGGGAAAATTTCAGTATGAGACGGCGCGAGTCTTATGAGAAAATGGTAGACATTTCCATAAATGATTCATTGAGCAGAACAATAATTACATCGCTTACAACTTTGATGGTAGTTCTCTTTCTCTTTTTCTTCGGAGGAGAAGTTATTCACGATTTTGCGTTTGCTCTGCTTATAGGGATTGCTGTCGGTACCTATTCGTCGATATTTGTAGCGAGCCCGGTCCTTGTCGAATGGCAGAACAGGATTGCCAAACCCCGGAGATCCAAGGCATAAGAATCAGGAATGATCTTTGGATAATTTTCAGGTGGAGTCTTCTTTCTGAATCCGTTAATTGTTTTTACCTGGAGCCCTGGTGAGCTTGGATTATAAAAAAGAACAGAAGTTCTTTTATCTTTCTCTTTGGGTTTTCCTTGTTGCCTCTCTAATCTTTTTTGTTTTCTTTTTATCTCTTGATAAAACGAGTTTGCCGTCTCCGTTGTGGCTGATGTTTATATTGCTGGATGCCGGATTTATAGCGTTTATTATTCTTCCTCCACCGGGCAAAATGCTTTTGGGGGCCGGTGGTAAACTGAAGAAGAGAAAGAGGTGGTACCCGAAAAAACTGGAAGATATTGTAGGTTCGGGGCATAGAAAGAAAATAGGGATAAAAGAAGATGAAATAAGAATTACCGGGGGGGCGATAGAACCGGTTCTTTTAATATCTCTTGTGCTTTTAATGGGATTAATATTCCTGCTTTCTCCTGCAGGCAGCGGCCAACAGGATTGGAAACAGGAAGAGACTCTTCGTCTTGGCAAAATTTATGGCGACGCGGAAAAAAATGTCAAGGAAATCGAACTTCTCCTTACAAATATGGCAGAGAAGGCTAAGAAAATAGCTGAGGATGCCGGGATTGAAGAATTAACTCAAATCGAGAGGGCGGAGCTTATTCGCGCGATAGATTCTCTCGCGAAGAAGGCTTATAGCGGTATAGAGCCATTTAACGAGATTGGGATACAGGTCTACTCGAAGGAGGATGTTAGGATCGCCTGGGGAGGAAAACCTCGCTATTTAAGGGAGTTATCAGCCTCTGACCTGGGCCGGCAGGTTTTCGCGGCAAAAACTAAGCTATATACTTTGTTAATTAAGGATATATTGTGCAAAGGGGGCAGAATTGTAGTAGATGTCCCCGTGGAAATGAATTACGTAAGGAGAAACAGATTTCTTCGTAAAACGAACCTGGAAGAGGTTCTCTCTGCGAAACATAATGTAGATATAGATTTTACGTTTCAGAGTGGAGATATTGAAAGGCAAAACTATACGATAAAACGAGGGGACAAAGAGTATGAACCGGAGGTTTACTATGATCCGAATGGTAAAATCGGTATCTATGGTGTAATTCGTTCAGCCGCAGGATTTCCAATAGCCCGGCTCCGGGTTCGGGGGAACAATTTTACTACTGCGACCAGTGAAAAGGAAGCGAAGAAAGGGCTGGCGGCGGGGTTGCTGCTGACTCTGATTGTAACAATTCTCGCTATCTGGATTTACAGGGCTTACGGGAGGAGAACGGTTAAAGGCGGAAACAGGTTCTGGCGTTTATTCAGAAGAATCGCGGTCCTGCTATTTTTTCTTTGCTTAATTCGATATATTCTCCTGAGGCTTCAGTTGGCGAATTCATTTCTTGGTACGAATCTATTCGATCCTGTGATGTATATGGATGATATGCCGGGCGGATTATTTCGTACGGCGGGCGATTTTCTCATTACAGCTTTTTTCGGCTTGCTTTTTGTTTTTGGTTCGATCAAGGTGTTTCGAACTTTCTATCCGGGGGTACTGGAAAGAAAGATTTGCGGTACAGGTTCGCTGAACTGGTTTCGTGCCATTGGTAAAGCGGCAGTTCTTACAGCTTTTCTTTTTTCAGGGACGATTGCAGCTTCCGAATTAGTGTCAAGGCTTGTGAAGAACGCGAATCCAAGAATAATAGGGTTGGACATCGGGTTTTTCGAAAGTTCAATTCTCTCTCTTCATCTGGCTCTTCTCTTTGGCGTTTCAGCGATTTTTATCATTCTTATATTCGTATCCCGGGTAGTCTTAATCTGGAAAAATGGCGGGTTAAAGGAAGGGGCTTTTGTATCGATCCTGACAGTGTCGGCGCTGATATTTCTGCTAAAGGGAAATTGGACGCAGTTTGTACCCGCGGCGGCAATTTTGCTGATGTCATTAAAAATTTTCCCTTTGTTAAGAAAAGAAGAGATAATAACAGTAATATTCTCCTCTTTTTTTCTTGTTCTTATCTTTTCCTTACTTATTTACGGGACGGCAAGAGAGGGGTACGACAAATTAAAAAAGAGAAGAATCAAGGAGATGGTTTACGAATTCAATCATCCTGAAAAAAGCTGGATCGGGGATCTTCTGCCTGATATCTGTCTTGATATATCTCTTGAGCGGAATGTTATTTCTATGGTCACCTCAGAGAAAGAATCGGCGGCATTTGAAATATGGGCCGGGAGCAATCTCGGAAAATTTGATCTTCCATGTATTCTTGATGTGTACGGCAGTTCCGGGAAAAAGTTTTCGACATTTTCATTGGGGATTCCTCTCGGGATTTCGCGCAACATCCCTGCCAGCAATATTTATCTTCCAGACCCAAAAGTGATTCGGAGGAAAGAAGAAACAAATGAGGGGATTGTGTATTATTTTATTGGCATTTCGCCGATTTACAGCATTGAAGGGAAACCGGTCGGTAAAGTTGAGATAAAAATACCCTATTTCTTCGAAAATGCAGAATTGCTTGCGAGAACAGGCCCGGAAACACCCGAGATATTTCATAAAGGAGAAGAGGGAAATTTTGGAAGGCGAGTAGACGAACCTCACAATCTGCTTGTTGCCAGAATTGAATCAGGCAGGGTGGTCCAATCTTCCAATCCTTTCCTGCACGTCGGCGCCAGAGTGTCAATGGAGATGGGTGAATGGATTGAAATAGATATCGGAAAAGAGAAGTATTGCTGCATGCTCGACCCCGGTCAAAGCGAGGGGGGATATCTTGTGGGATATCAGCTCTCCGGGTTCGCCGGAAAAACCATAGAATGGGCGACCGTAGTATCCCTTGAAGTTATTCTAATGATTTTTTCTCTTTTCTTTCTATTCATTATTCGGAAATTACCGGTTCTTGGAAGTGTAACGCCGGACGTATCATTTTCGGGCGTGCTTGGGTTTAAGCAAAAGCTGTTACTTTCTTTTTTTATTGTTTCGATCCTTCCTGTTGCGGCGATGGGGGTTTTTTCCAACAAGTTTATAAAGGAGCGCTACAAAGCGGAAGCGAATCGTGAAGCTGAAACGGGAGTTGAATCAGCCCTTTCCCTGATTAAACATTCAATAAAATCCGAGGCGGAATCATTTGCGGGAAGTCAGTATCTTAGTGATATTCTCGAAGGTAAGGAAAGCCCTAGAATAAGAGATGTCTCCAGGGGGGAAGTCACCCAGTTTACTCTGTTCAGCGCTACAGAGATACTCCTTGATGAAAGTTTGAGCAATTTCAGCGTTGAAGACGCGCAAAACCTTATTAAGGACGGGAGGTTTAACGAAGTTAGTATCACATATTCTCCCCCTTACATTTTTGGGGGTGTTGTGATACCGAGTTCGCTTGCGGGTTCGTCCGAAAGATACCTTTATTATCGCCGCAGGATCAATGATGATTTTGTCAGAGGGATTGCAGAGGTTCTCGGCAAGAACGCAAATATTTATTACAAAGGTAAACTGCGTGCTTCAAGTCAGAGAGATCTTTTCGCCGGAGGTTTTCTAACCCCTCTCCTGGAACCTTCAATATTCGCGGATGTTGCTTTGAGTGGGAGTAAAATTGTTGTAGGGACAGAATCGCTTGGCGAATATTCTTATCATGTTGCCGGCGCTCCAATAAAATCTCTGAAAGGATCGGTGGTAGGCGTCCTCTCTGTCCCCCTGCTGTATCAAACCGCTCTTGTTCAGAAGGAAATAGATAAAGCGCGCGGGCTTCTTATGGGGCTGTTGGCTCTTTTATTTGCTGCGGCGGTATCTCTCGGGGTGTTTCTTGCCGGGAAAATATTCACTCCGATAGCCCAGCTTAGAGGCGGCACAAGAAAAATCATTGAGGGAGATCTCGAGTTCAGATTGAAAGCCGGGGCTCCTGATGAGATAGGGGAACTGGTTGATTCTTTCAATTCTATGACGACAGGCCTTAGGGAAGCGAGAAAAGAACTTCTAGAGAGACAAAAATATTTAACAACTATTCTGGACAATGTGGCTACCGGGGTTATCACTTCCGGAAACGATGGCAGGATTATTACCTTCAATCCGGCAGGAGAGAAGATTCTGAATATTTCCAGAGAAGAGATAGTAGGAGTAAAACCTTCAAGGATTGAGAGGGAAGAGCTGAGGCCCTTTTTTGATCTCTTTTATTTAAGGCAGGTGCGGGGAGAAGAAAGGGAGATTTCTCTCTTTTCAAGAGAACAGAGGAGGACAATAAAAGCGGTTGTAACTTCTCTTCCCAAAAGCGAGGGGAAATCCGGGACTGTTATTGTTTTTGATGATCTTACAGAATTGATCAGATCCAAGAAATTATCGGCCTGGGTTGAAATGGCCAGACAGATAGCTCATGAGGTTAAAAACCCGCTTACACCGATAAAGCTTTCCGCGCAATTCATGCGGCGTGCTTACGACCAAGGGGATAAAGGCTTCGAAGAGATATTCAAAAGCAGTATCGATACGATTATGCGGCATACTGATATTCTAAGGCGTATAGCTTCTGAATTTTCCAGTTTTGGCAAGGTTTCAGAATTGAAAACTGAAAATATTCGGCTGAACGATTTTCTTGAAGAACAAGTTGTCTCCTACAGGGGTATTGAAAAAATAGAAATAGTATTTCAGTCAGGCGGAGACATTGAAGTAAATGCCGATAGGGAGGGGTTAAGAAAAGTTTTGAATAATTTGATTGAGAACTCTATTGAAGCTATAGAAGGCGCCGGGAAAGTTGTGATTAGCACCATGCGTGACAACGGCACAGCTAAGATCGTCGTTTTGGATACCGGCTCAGGCATCTCGAAAGAAATAGAGGAGAGGTTATTTGAACCCTATTTTTCAACAAAGACTACAGGCACCGGTCTCGGGCTTGCTATATGCAGAAACCTTGTTGATCAAATGGGTGGAAAGATAATTTTGCGGAACAGGACGGGCCCTTCGGGTGTTGAAGTAATTGTAATGTTACCTGTTTCATAGATGGGATGCTGATGATCAGGAGAGGATATACTGTTAAGATTCTCGCAGTTATTTTATTTGTGTTTGGGGTAATATTTCTTGCCGCGCCGGCGCGAGGAAATAATGGAACGCTGGATGAACTAAGAATAACAATTGGACGGGGTAAATATGGGGGAGGAGGAGATTGGTACAGCGATCCGTCCTCCTTGACCAATCTTCTGGAGGAGTTTCAAAGGCGGACCGGTATACTCACCGGAAAGAATGAAAAAGTAGTAAAATTGACCGATCCTGATCTGCATTGTTATCCCTTTGTGTATATGACCGGCCATGGAAATATTCATCTTACGGCGGAAGAGCTTGACAAGCTCAGGGCACATCTTCTCAGTGGAGGATTTCTGTACGCGGATGATAATTATGGGATGGATTTATCCTTCCGCGGGATGGTAAAAAAACTTTTTCCGGAAAGAGAGCTCGTTGAGATATCATTCGATCATCCAATATATCATTGTGTTTATGATCTTGACGGTCCCCCGAAAATCCATGAGCATGATGGAAAAGCTCCACAGGGATTTGGGATATTCGCTGAAGAAAGACTGATGCTTTTTTATACTTATGAGAGTGATGTTGGAGACGGACTCGAGGACGCGGATGTCCATAATGATCCTGCCCGCAAGAGGGAAATGGCGATCAGGATGGCTGTCAACATACTTTATTACGCGATAACTTACTAGATAAAACCACGCCGGACTGTTTCTCCTCCGGGGTGAAACAAGAAACTATGTCCGGTCAGGGCTGTTTTGTTATGGGTGATGAGCAAAAAATTAAAGAGGCTTTCAAAAAAGCTCTGTCCGATTCGGCTCTCAGTCGCCGGCTCGCTCTTTCCGGGGGAGTCCTGTCGGTTCTCACTGTGGCTCTGTTTTTACTCTTCTCTTCCCTTTTTGTTCTGCATAGCTTTTTTTCAAGTTGGGATTTATTTCCGTTTTCAGCCTTTTTATTTTTCTGGGCAGGTGTTATTTGCGCGGTAGTTTTCTCTGTATCATCTCCCTTTTTTCATCCTGCGGACAAAAAAAAACTCGCCGGAATTCTGGATAAAAAAACGGGGAGGTACAAAAGCCTTTTAGGATCAGCGTTCGAATTCTCTTCGAGTAAAAAGAAAAACAAAGGCTATTCATTGTACCTGATGGAAGAGACAATCCGCAGGGCGAACAAAGATATTACAAAATTGAAAGAAGGGAACATTTTTGCCGGGGAAGGAAGGCCGGAATGGACAGCTGCTGGAATTCTTCTGGGGATACTCTTTCTTTTCCAGGTAGGGTTTGCCCCTGCCGCTATAAATGACATTCTTCCCTTTATTTCAGATCCCGGCATTAGTTTCAGAGTTTCAAAGGGAGCAAATATATTGGTCAGCTCAGGAAATATTTCAATACTTGAAGGCGAGGGCTTTTTTGTTGAGGGGGTTAATTTCGGGTCTGAAGTGGATGAAGTGTTTCTGTGCACTAATTCTGTTGATGAGATATGGCGGGAAAAAAGATTAGATCCTGAAACAATTTATGCCGGCAACGCGCCGATACTTATTTTCCGGAAACATCTCGGTAGTCCGTCAACCAATTTGCTCTATTGTTTTAGATCAGGAAACAATTTTTCTGACACATTCAAAGTAAATGTTATATATCGGCCCGTTATAAACAGTATGAACGCGAAGTTAGATTATCCTGATTATACCGGCATGATTTCCGGAACAGTAAAAACTGTTGCCGGCAAACTGGGCGTTCCTTTCGGCACAAGGATTGATATTTCGGGTGAAACAAGCAAAGATATAGCGGAGGGACATCTTTTTTTTGCAAGCGGCAAGGTTGTTCCCGTGGAAGTCTCAACCGGGGGATTCGGCGTCTCCTTTACCGCGCAGGCCGACGACACCTTTTACGTGAGCGTAACCGATCAGGAGGGGTATAAAAACAGACAGCGGATAGTGTATCCGGTACAAGTAATTAATGATCTTCCTCCCGGAGTGGAAATTCTGGCTCCCGAGGATAGAGCGCAGTTGCCGAGATCTCTGCTGATATCGATGCACTACAGGGCAGTTGACGATTATTCGGTCAACGGAATTAACCTCCGGTTTAAAAAGGACAAGAGGGACAAGGAATACAAAACAATCATTCTTCCCGGTGCCGGCGGAAAAAATAGCGGGGTTGTTGAGGAGGTTTACAAATGGTCTCTAAAAGGAAACGCTGTTATGCCGGGAGACAGGATTTTTTACTACCTCGAAGCATTTGACAATAATGTTCACTCGGGGCCGGGATATGCCAGAACGGAAATTCGTTCTCTTGAAGTCCCCTCACTTTCACAAATGTACGCTAACCACAGAAAAAACGAAGCAGGGCAGACAAAGCAAATAGATGATCTTTATCAATTTGGTGTAGAAACAAAAGAAATACTTAAAAGGCTTTCCGACAAATTTAAGGCGGAGCCCAAGATGGATTGGGGAGAAAAGCGTGAAGGTAAAATGCTTCTGGACAAATACAAAAACCTCCGCCGGAAATCTATCGAAGCGGCTTCGCAGCTGGAAAAAACACTGGATGCTCTTCAGCAGAACAGGATGACCTCTATGAGTATAGGGAAAAAGTTGGAGAGAATTCAGCAGCTGATGAGCAGGTTGGAGAGTGAAAGGCTTAAAAAAATTATTGAGGAAACAAACAGGATCATAGATGAATTGTCGGAAGAAGAGATTGCATCGGCAATGGAGAATCTTGAGATTTCAACCGAGGATATGATAGCGGAGCTTGACAGAACCATCGATTTTTTGAAGCAGGTTATGCGTGAAGAAAAAGTGGAAGAGCTTATGAGAAGAATGGAGAGTATGCTCGAGCGGCAAAAGGCTCTGAGGGATTCCGCGAGAACTGAAAATCTTGAAGAATTGTCAGAAGGGCAAGAGGAGCTTGGGGAAGAGGCAGAGAAGTTTAAAGAAGATCTCGATAGTCTGTCCGGGGAAGAAGAGTTTCGAAATAATGAAGAAATGCAGAATCTTAAGAAAGATATGGCTCAGGCAAATCTTGATTCTCTTATGGAAAAGGCGGCCGAACAGCTGCGGCGCGGGGAAAGAAATAGCGCGCGGTGTACTCAAAAGGAAACAATGGATGAAATGTTGGGGCTTTACACTTCTCTCGGCAGGTTTCAGATGGGAATGAACCTGACCATGAAAGAGCATATAAAGAAAGGCATACAAAACACGGCCGCCCGGCTTATTGAAACATCAATGGTGCAGGAAGAAGTAGTGGAAGGGCTTCTTGGAGGCGGAATGGCGGGAGTGGGTATCGGTACAGCGGAAAAGGAATTGGTTGTTAAAGAAGCGGTCAAGCGCGTAATTGAAGAGTTGTATATGTTGTCAAGAAAATCAATGTTCAAATCCCAGCTTGTCTTTACTCACCTTGGGGGCGCGGCCCGTGGCATTGAAGAAACTTTATCAGGAATAGAGAACAGGAGGCGGGGCCAGGCCCGCGATTCCGCTATTTATGCTTTGTGCCAGTTGAATAAAGGGGTAATTGAATTGCTGAGAGCCGGTTCGTCCAGTCAAGGAAGCGGGTCCGGTTCAAGGAAGAAAATGCAGATGATGTTAAGCCGGCAAATGGCTATAGACAGCCAGCTTCAAGGGATGTATAGAAATCAGAACAGGTCGAGCCTGTCAATGAGCCAGAGAGCGGAAATGTCCCGTCTGGCCGCGAAGCAGAGGAAAATGGAAGAAGTAATGAAACAGATAGAAAAGGAAAGCGGTGATAGTGATAATCTTCTTGGCAAAATTGAAGGGTTAGCCTCTCAAATGGATAGTGTCGCCGGAAAACTTGAAGAAGGGAAACTGAGCAGGGATCTGATAGGGATGGAGGAAAAAATATTGGGCAGAATGCTGCAGGCACAGAGATCGCTCAACCGGAGGGATTATAAAAGGGAAAGAGTCAGTAGGAGCGCGGAGGCTTTGTGGGGAGAGGATCCCGGCCCGATGATGGAAAATGAGGAAAGCAGAGAAATTATTCTTGAAATGATTCGAAAGGGAATGCGGATGAAGGGCCCTCAAGAATATGAAGATTTAATTGAATTGTACTTCCGGGCGCTTTCCAGGCAGATAAGAAAACAGGGTGAATGACTCCTTTCTCACGATTGTGGAGACAAATAAAATGAAAGATAGAGATAGCTATAGAACAAAGGGCGGGTTGATAGATATGTCCCGATTCAGAAAATATTGGGCGGCTTTTCTATTCACAACATTCCTTTTTGTCGGCCTGGGAGGTTCGGAAGTATGCCTAGCCGCGGTTTGTGTTGCCTCTGGAGAAGTAAAGAATACGGATGCCCGCGGGCGTATTATTGACGCGGCAAGGGATAGGGAGAGAAGGGTGGATATTAACACAGGCAGGGAGAAAACAAGAAGGCTTATAGGAGAAGGCAGGTACAAAGAAGCCTTGAGTATTCTTGAGGAACTTTACCGGAAATACCCGGAGAGTAATATAACAGCGAAGTTACTCGCAGATGCCTATATTAGGACCGGAAGAGCGCAAGAGGCTATTCTTCTTCTTGAGAAGAAGCTCAAGGAGGAAGCTTTGGATTTCGGGTTTATAAGGAGTCTTGGACAGGCTTATATCGAGATGGGACAGGGGGAGAAGGCTGAAAAGGCCTGGAGAAGAATTTTGGCCGGAGAGAATAGGCAAATTCCTTATTATGATAATGTCGCGGCATTACTGTGGGACGCGGGACAATATGAGAATGCGATCTCGGTGCTTCGTGAAGGAGCTGTCGGAGGGTATTTCAGAGCACGCATGAAAAGAATAGTACATTGGGAAAGGGTCCTCGGCAAGACAGAAGACGCGTTTAAAGACGAGTTGAAGCGGTTATTCGGTGACGAAAAAAGAAGGGATTTACAAAGCGCGAAAACAACTCTGGAAATCTTCAGAGAATCCGGGAACGACAGCACATTTTTGTCATTGTTTGATGCCGCTGCCGGCCGGCGGAAAAAAGAAAAGGAATTTATAAATCTGGTAAAGGCGCTTCTTTTCGTAGAAGCTGACAAATATATAAGAGCGTGGGAACTTGTCCACGGCAAAGAGGGCAATCTCCCGGAGGAAATTCTTTATTATTCTTTTATATCCTTTGCCGCGGAAATGAAACACAAGGCGGGGCGGGAAGATTATGAGGAATTTCTGCTCAAATCCACGCGGAGCTTTCTTGACGAATTTGACAAAAGCCGATTTGTGCCCAAGGTGGTTTTATTGGAGGCTGAACTGAAATTTCTTCAAGCAAAACGTGAATGGCCTTACAATAATAAAAAACTTAAAGAGGCTTTTCGCGCCGCAGTGGGGGTGATGGATCATCGGGCTGCTTCCCCTTATTATGACAGAGTGTGCCTTCTTATGGCCGGGATTCAGCTTGAAGGCATGTGGCGGCCGGAGAAAGCGCTTGATATTCTCGATCGTTCTAAATGGCGGCCAAAAAGCATTGAAAATAGAGCAAAAATAATGCGGGCAAAGGCTCTTTCCATATCAGACCGCGGGGAGGAAGCTGAAAAAGAGCTTAAAGCCCTGGTTTCCGACACTGATTCAACTGTGGCTTCCGAAGCGGGATTCAGGCTTTCAGAATTTTATCTTTATTCCGGGAGGCATTCGATGGCTCTTGCCGGGTTTTCGGAACTGGCTGAGAAATATTCCTCGAACAATCCGGCAAATGACGCGCTTGAACTGGCAATGTTAATTAAGCAGGGGATCGAAAAGGAAAAGGGAGCTCTTGACCTGTTTGCTTCCTCTCGTTTTCTTGCCAACAGGGGTAAGATAATGTGCGCGATAGATTCTCTGAGGATGCTCGAGGAGCGGTTTCCCGAATCGCCTCTTTTCCCCCGGGCGTTTCTCTGGCGCGCTTCTTTCGAAATTAAAGCGGGGATGAATGATGCAGCTGAAGCGGATTTAAGGAAAATCCCGGAGAGGTATCCGATGAGTGTTTGCGCTACATTGGCGTTGGAAAGGCTTGGGGATTTTGTTTCTTTAAACAGGCCGGGGGAAGCTCTGAAACAATACAGAACATTAATTGAAAGATATCCTGACAATCCCTTTATTTCACGTGTAAGAAAAAAGTATGTAAGCCTGAATAATGAACTTAAATCAAATTCAAAAAGAGAGGCCGGGGAAAATTGAATTTATTGATAAGAGGAGCGCTCATACTGACGTTGATTCTATTTATCCCCACGGGAGCCGGGGCGGATTATCTGGTGGCTATGGATCTATCACAGACAAATCATCTGAAGGCATATGGCCTTGTATATAAAGTGCTGGAAAATGGAGGGGAGGCGAAATGGTTTTTGAATTATCGGGGAGGCTCATTTCTGCTTCCTGAAATGGAGATTGTTTTATCCGAAGCGAACACCATGGGGGTTGCCGTCAGAAAACTGAATGGCAGTGAGCTTGCTTTGATTTATAGTGAAATCAAAAAGAGTAATATGGAAACGGTACTTCTGGAGAAGGCTCCGAAGATTGCGGTTTACGCGCCGCCTAACAAACAGCCGTGGGATGATGCTGTTATGCTGGTTCTGGAATATTCAGGAATTCCCTGCGATGTTGTTTATGACCGGGATGTTCTGAGCGGGACACTGGAACAATATGACTGGCTGCATCTGCATCACGAGGATTTTACGGGACAGTACGGGAAATTCTGGGCTTCCTACAGGCATACAGAGTGGTATATTAAGCAGCAAATCATGTTTGAAAGGACGGCTTCTTCTCTGGGGTATAAGAAGGTTTCCGAGGAGAAAAAGGCGGTAGCAAGAGCAATCAAGGAATATGTAAGAGTTGGAGGTTTTCTCTTTGCTATGTGCAGCGGCTGTGATTCTTTTGATATCGCGCTCGCGGCATACGGGATAGATATTGTGCCGCGCGAATTTGATCATGACGGGGTAACTCCCGATTGTCAGAAAAAATTGGATTACGACAGGTGTCTTGCCTTTGAAGGTTTTACATTGATAACAAATCCGTTTATCTATGAATATTCAGATATAGATATGACCAAGGAAGCGGCAAAGAGGCCTGAGGGGAATGATTTTTTTACTCTCTTTGAGTTTTCGGCGAAACACGATCCTGTTCCAACGATGCTTGTGCAGAACCATGTGTCGGTGGTAAAAGGTTTTATGGGGCAGACAACTTCTTTTAAAAAGAGTCTTTTAAAAGACAAGGTTGTAATACTGGGCGAAGTAAAGGGAAGAGACGAAGTGCGCTATATTCACGGGAATTTCGGCAAAGGGACTTTTACATTTTTCGGGGGGCATGACCCTGAAGACTATCAGCATTTTGTCGGCGACCTGCCTACCAGGCTTGAACGCTATCCCCATTCTCCCGGGTACAGGCTGATACTCAACAACATCCTCTTTCCCGCCGCGGAGAAAAAGGAACAGAAAACGTAGGAAACGGCAATTCTGTTTGCCGGGATCAAGGTATTCGTGCTTTAATTAATTCAAATAAAGTTTGACAGGACAATAAATATTTTTATAGTCTTTATGAAGTTAATTTCAACCATAAAAAGGAGGAGTTTGTCTATGCGACGTTTAAAGCGTTTCGTTGTGATTCCTTTGTTTTCGTCGGCGTTTTTTTTCTTGTTCGCGGGACCTGCGACAGCTAAAAGACCTGCACATTTCGACAACCCGACTAAACTGCTGAATGTAGAAACTGCTTACACTCTGAATGAGGGCGGAAATATAAAGGTAGGTATAGGTGAATCGGGGGTGGGGTTCGGCAATCGATTCCAGATTACTACAAATACACTATTGGATGTTTTGTCTTTTCTGAATGTACAGGCAAAGGTGGGCTTATTATTAGAAGATGGAAAGATCCCCGCGGTAGCGGTCGGAGGCGGATATTATAGTCTCGTGACTGCTGGTTTCTGGATGGGGAAAATTGTGGATAACGCGTTAGCCACAGATGGAGATATGAGTCTCGATGCCGGGCTTAACAGCTGGTATCTGTTTGCTTCGGTCAGTAAACAGCTTCACAAAAGAATCAGGGGCCATATCAGTTATCAGCATCGCTGCATTTCCGGGCACTTCGATTCGGATGATCCTATAACATTAACATCCGGCGGTGACGATTTTACGGTGTTCGCGTCACTAGACCAAAGCGTTCACCAACGGTGCATAATGGCCGCTCTTGATGCCGATGCCTCTGACAGATTGAAATTAATGCTCGAGTTGGGATACGATGGCGCGTACGAAAAGGTTCGGGGCGGTTTTGGTTTGCGAATCGCCGCAACCGAGTATTTTGCCATTCAGGCCGGGATTCTCTTCCCCGGTATCGATCTTGGCGATGATTTCAACATGCCGGTCTTACCTAGCCTGTCCTTTTTCTGGAGGTTATAGAAAAAAATGAAACCCTTATTACGATTTACGGCACTTTCATTGTTTGTATTGCTTGTTGCTCTCGCCGGGTGCAAGTCTGTCATTGAAATTAACAACAGCACCGATCCGGAGGATTTTAACACGATGGTGCTCTTACCCTCCGGCGGTTCTCAGATTTACTACGACGAGATCTATATCGATGTACCTGAAGATATCAGGAATGATGATTACGAAATTACCGACGTGAAGATATTCGCGGACGCGGTCGCGGATACCATGGCGCAAGGCGTGGTTCTCAATTTAAAACTATATATCGGACTCCAGCCGGGACAGGTAAACTTGTCTAACCCGGCCATCAATGAAATGATTGATAGCGCGGTATTAACAGAGCAGGGAAACATTATAAAAATAGCTGTAACAGACTCCGAGCTTATTTACGTGGCGCTCAAACAGGAAAGATTCTGGATGAAGGTTACTGTGGATTATAATGTCGCGGATCTTACAGTGATGAGCGTCAAGAACGCGTATGTGAGCTTGAAGATCGAGAGGGAAACGGGAGGATTATTGCCGATTTCCTACTTGTTCTAATACGTATTTTTTGATACATCAATTTTCAACGGACGGGTGTTGTGTGCAGTAAAGCGCCCGTCCTTTTTGCGATTTTGCCCCTCACAGATCACAGAGTGTATTGTAAAATGAATATAGAATATTCAATATGCAAGCCTTCTAGGAGGAGGCCACAATGATTAGTCGTTTAGACTTTCCCCGTTTTTCACGGGAAGGTGAACAGGCTTCCTTGATAAGAAGGAATGGACAATTTCCAATAAATCTGCTAAACAAATTAGAAGTGGGGCACATTTTTACAG
>JAUXHZ010000242.1 GCA_030621255.1 Candidatus Latescibacterota bacterium | reverse complement strand
AAGAAATGATTTCATCCACAATCTCGGCGGCTGAACAATCGATGCATCCTCTGACAACTTCTTCCAGCCTTTTCTCTCCAAACTGTTCTTCCTCCTCATTGAACGCCTCAGTTATACCATCTGAGAATATCAGCAGTGTGTCACCTCTTTCGATTATTACCGCATCCTCCTTGTATGGAAATTCCTCAAGCGCTCCAAGAACAAGCCCACCGGTTCCGAGAATTGCAGATTTTTTACCCCTTTTAAATAAAATCGGATAATTATGCCCGGCATTGCAATATTTAATTTCGTGTGTATTGTTGTCCAGTTTACCAAGAAAGAGCGTGATAAATTTATCCTCGTTCGTACTCCTAAAAAGGAGAGAATTCGACCTCTGCATCGACTTTTGCAATGACAACTCATTTTCGATTTGTCCACGCAATGTCGCCTGTATATTGGCCATTAAGAGAGCTGCGGGCATACCCTTGCCGACAACATCCCCAAGGCAAAATACAAGTCCATGACCGCCGGCAGTAATAAAATCAAAGTAATCTCCACCGACAGCTTTTGCAGGAATACTCTTCCCTGAAATATCATATCCTGCGATCTCAGGAGGTTTCTTCGGCAAAAGATCCATCTGGATATTATAGGCCAATTTCATCTCTTCCTGCATTATTTTCAGAGTTTTCTCTTCTTCGAACAATCTGGCGTTTTCTATTACCTGAGCTGACTGCGTTGCGATAATAGAAAGCAATTTCTTGCTTTGCTCAGAAAAATTCTCTCCGGACTTTTTATTGAAAAGATTGATTGAACCTATAAGCCGCCCCTTCAGAACAAGAGGGACGCTGAGCAGGGAATGAATAGGTTGTTCATGAATACCTGTAACATAGAAACGGTCATCGTTTTTGATATCGTTAGATACAAGAGGCTTCTTGTTCTTCAGCATCCAGCCTGTCAATTGCCTGTCCAGCCGGCAGGGATTAACTTCTCCTGAAATATCCGCTTCTCTGATAAATGTCTTCAACGCCGCCTCAGGATCATTCTCCTGAAGCAACGTAACCGTACACTGGCTGACACTAAAATGTCTGACGCATTTTTTGACGATCCGCCCTATTACTTCATTAAGTGAAAAAGTTGAACTTATCGTTGTAGCAATATCATTAAGGGTGGCCAGTTCTTCTATAGCATTCTTTAACCGTTCATTCTCGGTTTTCAGCTCCTTTATGTCTCTCTTATCAATATTATCCGCCATACCTTCCCCTTTTTATTAAACAATAGAACAATTCGCAAATATTGACCAAAGTAAAAAGGCTTTTTCCGGCTGTAAAACCCAATTGCTCTACGGGCTACTTTTCAGGCTTTCCTCCCTCCCTGAGCCCTCGCCAATATTTCATCCTCTTAATTATCTCCCGCTCAAAACCCCTTTCAACGGGTTGATAATATTTTCTCCCGGACAATTTTTCCGGTAAATACTCCTGAGCTACAACTCCTTCAGGCACATCATGAGGATATAGATAACCTTTACCGTAACCGATTTTTTTCATAAAGGAGGTAGGCGCATTTCTTAACCAGAGCGGAACGGGAAGGGCTCCGTGCCTTTTTATATCCTTTACCGCTTCCGAGTAGGCCTTATAGACGGCATTGCTTTTCGGCGATACTGCAAGATAGGCGGCGGCCTGCGCGAGAACCAGTTTACACTCCGGCAATCCAATATACTCAACAGTTCTCGCCGCGTTTATCGCTATAGAAAGAGCGTCGGGGTCAGCGTTTCCAATATCCTCGGAAGCAAATCTGATGAGCCGCCGGGCGATATAAAGAGGTTCTTCGCCCCCTTCGAGCATCCTGGCTAACCAGTAAATTGAAGCATCGGGATCTCCACCGCGAAGGCTCTTATGTAATGCTGATATCAGATTGAAATGCTGTTCTCCATCCTTATCATAGAGAAGGTTCCTCTTCTGCATGGAATCCTCAATAATATCTCTTGTTAGAATTATCCCGCCGGATTCATCGCTAAAAGACTCCACCGCCATTTCAAGCGCGTTAAGAGCCGTTCTCGCGTCACCATATGAAAGATGAACAAGATAAAGGAGAACTTCATCCGGAATTTTAATATTTTTTTTACCGTACCCCCGGGTTTCATCTTCAAGGGCCTTCCGTAAAACCGCTTCTATATCGCCCTCCGAAAGCGCCTTTAGAATAAATGTCCTGCATCTTGAAAGAAGGGGTGATATTACTTCAAAACTTGGATTTTCGGTTGTCGCCCCGATTAGAATAATAGTGCCCTTTTCCACATGGGGCAAAAAGGCATCCTGTTGGGCTTTATTAAACCTGTGTATTTCATCAATAAATAGTATTGTTCTTTGCCCATCCACTTTCAGCCGCCCATCCGCCTCAGCAATTAATTTTCTAACCTCGGCAACTCCGGAGGTTACAGCCGAAAAAAACACAAAGTAGGCATCGACCGAATTTGCGATAAGATGAGCCAATGTGGTTTTGCCACACCCCGGAGGGCCCCAAAATATTATTGAAGATTCAAGGCGCCCTTTTTCCAGGATTCTGCGTAGAATTTTCCCTTGACCAATTATATCTTCCTGCCCCACAAAGTCTTTTAGCTCAAGGGGCCTCAGCCTTTCAGCGAGCGGAGTTTTTACTTGATGATTAAAGAGATCTTTCATCTTCCCGTATGCCTTACTCTATTACCGGCGAATAAAAAAACAGAAAAACACTACACGGAAGTCCAATATAGATAATAAGACCATGTTATTCCTTCGCGGAAAACAATCTATTTCGAATAATCAGGATTTTTATCAAAGAAATGCTCTGTTCTCAGAAACCTTACAGTCCCCGATTTGTTTCTAAGAACCACGCTGTGAGTCAGCGCCCCGCCTGGTTTAAAAATCGTACCCTTCAGGAAAGGGCTCAATGAAACACCTGTAGCGGCAAACATTATATTATCACCTTTAACAAGATC
>JAUXHZ010000345.1 GCA_030621255.1 Candidatus Latescibacterota bacterium | reverse complement strand
GGAGCGAGGGTTAGTATTGGTGATGATGCAGATCTCGGTGTTCGTGGAGTACTTGGCATTAACTACTTTTTTACCGATATACCATTAGATGCTTTTATAGAAATTGTTCCTGTCCTGGAGTTTTTACCTGATTCAGATCTTGAATTAAACGCTGGTATCGGCCTACGATACTTTTTCAAATGATATTGTAAATAACCGCGGGTAAGCCGGTGGTGCTCTGACAGTGTTATCGTCTGCATGGAATTTTATAATAAAAAAAGCCGCGAGATGATTCGATGCAGGGTCGGGTTCGTGAAGGCGGCGACCACCTCGCAGCGGATATTTGTTTGAGCAAAGCGCATACCAGAATCTAATTATAATCGTGCTGAAATCGAACAAATGGCGTTCCTGTAGGGTGTTTGAGGGAATTTACTTTTTATGGAGGATTTCCCAAGGTTACCGATTGTTCCTTATAATTTCTTTGTTATGGAATAAAAAAGAGAATCTCTTTCTTAATATTGCAATATCTGAAGTATGAAATTGCAACAGAAATACGATTCTTCCTGCTCTATTTTTTTTAGGCATTGAAATTAATTAATAAAATTTCTTGACACCTGTCCGTGTTATGCTTTAAGAAATTGTTATAACAAGACTTACTGTTTAAATTAGGTGTGAGAGTGTGTTTCCTACTTTTAATGAATGAAGGAGGGGCAGATGACAAAGGCTGACATAGTTGAAGATGTTGCCAATAAAACCGGGTTGACCAAGAAGGAAGTTGCCGAAGCGGTTGAAGGGTTTCTGGGATGTGTTTCCAATGGATTGGCAAATGGAGAGCATTTTGAGATCAGGGGATTCGGAACCTTTAAGGTGAAACGCCGTAAGGCAAGAATGGCCAGAAATCCAAGAACAGGGGAGCCTGTTCCGGTTCCCGAGCGGCTTGTGCCTGTCTTCAAGGTTTCGCGTGAATTAAAAGAGCTTGTTGCTCAGAGTTGATTTTCGTTGTGATATTCAGCGATCATTTTTTATTTCTGTATTGCGAGTATATCTATCACCATGTCTCTTTTGATAGCGCGGCTCTGTTCTGTGTGCTTACTTGCCAGGTGTGGTGTGTCTGGTTTGGAAGTGGATATCTCTGAAACAAAGGGGTCAGTGGATCCGTTGGTGTTTTTACTGTTTTGGAGAATTGATGGAGGGTGAGTGATTGGATAAAAGAGTAATTGATTTGAGAAGTGATACCGTCACTAGATATTCTCCGGGAATGAAAGAGGCAATGATGCGGGCTGAGGTTGGGGACGATGTGTTGGGGGATGATCCCACAGTATTGCTATTTGAAAAAAAGATGGCGGAACTTCTGGGAAAAGAAGATGCGCTGTATGTTGTGAGCGGTACTATGGCAAATCTGCTTGCTTTGATTTCCCAGACGAAACCCGGAGATGAGGTTATTCTTGATAGAAATAGCCATATTTTCAATTATGAAGCGGCGGGCTCCGCGGTAATAGGGGGATTGCAGCTTCATCCATTTGATGGAACCGGCGGGTTTCTTCCTGTTGATCAATTGCCGTCGGTTATAAGGCCCGACAATTTTCATTATCCCCGCACTTCATTGGTTTGTGTTGAGAATACGCATAA
Organism: Candidatus Latescibacterota bacterium; assembly: GCA_030621255.1. Taxonomy (GTDB): domain Bacteria; phylum Krumholzibacteriota; class Krumholzibacteriia; order Krumholzibacteriales; family WJIX01; genus JAGHBT01. Next base: position 202 of record JAUXHZ010000345.1, on the reverse strand, counting down.
TCGCGGTGGAGGAATGATTTATCCCTTCGATATGATGAAAGAGGTTTCCGAGTTTGCCGCCGAATTTAATTTGAGGCTTCATATGGATGGGGCGCGTCTTGCGAACGCAGTTGTGGTTACAGGGATTCCTTTTATTAGATGGGCTGAGCTTGCCGATTCGGTGAACATCTGTTTTTCGAAAGGTCTTGGAGCGCCGGTGGGG
>JAUXHZ010000327.1 GCA_030621255.1 Candidatus Latescibacterota bacterium | reverse complement strand
CGTATAGATCATATCGAGATCATGACCGACAGGAATTATGTCCCTGAGCTTGTAAGATTTTTCAGGATGAGAGAGAAGCGGTATTGATCTGTAAAATCACTATGTTGTGATTAAAAGGTTCAATTTAAGGGGAATGGAGTTCTTATGGAAGAAAAATTAAATTTTACGCTGGATCGTGATAAAAAAGAAAAGGGGATCAATACGCGATTAACATATTTTCTTTTGATTGTAACAATATTACTGGGAGGGGCAAATCTGGCCCTGTTTCTAAATAGCGGCGGGAGGGCTGATGCCGGCAGGAACAATCTTTCAGCGGACAGGCTCGAAGAACTGGCCCTTAAGCTCGAACGGCAGGATCTATTGCACTCTGCAGCCAGGGTATGGACGGAGTATCTCTTTGTTTCTGATATAGGGGAAAAAGAAAAAGCCACTATCTGGTACAGGATAGGAAAGATATATCAGAAAGGAGATGATTACGAGCGCGCGCTGGAAGCCTATTATCATTCGGAGAGCTTTGCCGAAATCGATAATATTAAATCAGAACTCTCAAGAAGAACAACTGAATGTCTTGAAAGGCTTGGAATGTTCGCGGCCCTTCATGAGGAACTGCGGGAGAAAACCTCCCTTTCGGGAGAAAATGATGATGGAAAAGAGATTGTGGCGGAAATTGAAAATTGGAAAATAACAAAAGCTGAAATGGAAGCTTTAATCGAGAATGAAATAGAAACTATGTTGAGCAGTGTTGCTTCCAGTCTTACAGAAGAGCAGAGAAGGGCTCAGAAAGAAAAAATGTTTGAGAATGCGCTTAACGCCAAAAACAGATGGCAATGGCTCCAAAGCTATATAATAGAAGAATTGTTCTATCGTGCGGCGATGGAAAAGGAACTGTATAAAGATACTGACTACAAAAGAATTTCCCGCCAGGCGGAAAGGAAAATGCTCGTGCAGAGGTTTTTAGACGGCGAGTACAATTCGAAGATTTCAATTAAGGAAGAAGATATGCGGGAATATTATAACGCGCATAAAGAAGAATTCAAAGATGATGAAAACGGGCAAAAATCATTTGATGAGGAGAAACAGCAGATATACGCGAAGGTAAGAGGACGGAAAGAGATAGAGGTTCAGCAGGGACTTGTGGAAAAGTTGATGAACAGTTATGACGTTGTGATTCATAATCCCAAAATGGGTGAATCAGAATAAGGCCGGGGTATATGTAATGTTTGAGAAAAAATGGAAGAATACCGGATTGGCGGGATATCTTGTTTGCACTTTCGCGATATTAGCTATTTATTCATGCGGCCGAGGCCAGGCCCCGGCCGATATTGCCGGAAAATATGAAATTGACCTTAATTTCACACGGGGCCCCGTCGATTTTCGTGTGGCTGTAAGTAAGAAAGATATCACAATCGCTGATAATATCACATTGCTTCTTCAGACAAAAGCGAGAGATAAATATGTAGTGGAGCTTCCTTCTTTCGGGGATCAGCTTGATCAGTTCGGTATTGTTGATTACAAGACTTTTGAACCGGAACTGGGAGATGGCGACGAGGTGATCACCAGACGTGAATATAAACTGGAACCTTTCCTTTCGGGCGAATACAAAATCCCGCCTATGATTGTCGAGTTTCACAGCGAAGGCGATACGGTTAGGCATTATGTCGAATCAGACACAATAACGGTGAATGTCAACTCCTTGCTGCCCGAAGACAAATCTGTTCTTGAAATAAAGGATATCGCGGGGCCTCAAGATCTACCGCGAGAATTTCCCTGGCCGCTTGTAATAGCGGGCATTGTCCTTGTCTGCGGAATACTCGCTGTGGCGATTTTCAAGTTACGAAAGAAAAATAGGAGCGTTATTTTACTCCCTGCCGCTCATGAAGTCGCTCTTTTGAGGCTGAAGAGGCTTCTCGACAGGAAACTTGCCGAACAAAAGATGTATAGAGAGTTTACGATAGAAGTTTCGGATATTCTCAGACGGTATATCGAAGGCCGATTCGGTCTGAGAGCGCCTGAGAGGACGACCGAGGAATTCT
>JAUXHZ010000246.1 GCA_030621255.1 Candidatus Latescibacterota bacterium | reverse complement strand
ACCACAGGAGGTTTGCGTAGTCGAGAAATTTGTATGAAAAGTTCTGAAAGGCCTTATCGTCGGGCCTTGATCAGATATATATCCAGATATATCTACAAACTATTGATCAGGAGTTTTCCTGATTGAGAAAAAGAGAAAAATAAATGCGGCAATTGTTATGGAAAGCAGAAGAGCTCCAACCCCCCTGTCCCCAAGCAGGAGATTCCCTGTTCCAACGAGCGCCGTGTTCATAGCGGTTATACCAAGGGCAATTTTAATAGCGGTACTTTTCGCGTTACCGGAAGTCTCGATTTCAGGAAAACGTTCCCGCACCCTTTTCCAGCCGGGGCCTCCGGGCCTTACCTTTTTCCAGAATCTCGCGAGGTGTTTTTCATCCACGGGGCGCGTTAAAAGTGTAACCGATACCCATACGGGAATGGAAATAGCTACTGTAAGAGCTGTGGAATAGGGGAATCTCAAAAAGGCTTTCCCGGCAAATACAGGCATACCGGAAAGAAATTTGAAAGTCACCGTACAGATCAACGCTGATCCCATAGCGGCGATCTCCGACCACGCGTTTACCCTCCACCAGTACCAGCGGGCGATATAAACCGAACCAATCCCGGCGGTAACCGATATTATAAACTTCCAGGCAAAAGAGATGTCCTTTATAGCAAAAGAAGCAAGGGCGCCGAAGAGAGCCAGAATAACTATTATAACCCTTGCCGCCATAACGTATTCTTTTTCACTTTTACCGCGCCATACAAAACGCTTCAGAAAATCATTTACAAGGAGTGAAGATCCCCAGTTCAGCTGAGTATCCACCGTAGACATAAAAGCCGCGAAAAAGGACGCGATCAGGATTCCGAAAATACCTGGAGGAAGCATTGTCTTCATCATCATCGGATAGTAGGTTTCCGGATCGCTTACCGCCCCGAAAAGAACCATTCCGCAAAGCCCCGCTACGATCCACGGCCAGGGCCTGAGGCAAATATGGGCAATACTGAACCAGAGGTAGCCGAGAGCCGAATGGCGTTCATCCTTCGCGGCAAAAAGCCTCTGTGCCAGATAACCGCCTCCATCTATAGTATATGAAGCCCACCATACTACAAGGATAAGGATTAAGAACTCCGTAAATGGATTCGCCCCGGACAATTCGGAAATTTTCGGAATGATCTGTAGTACTTTATCTGGGTCAAAATCTCCTCTTTCGAGACCTTCTCTTATCCCCTCCAAACCCCCAACCTTCTTATAGGAAACTACCGCCAGATAGATAGATCCCCCCATAGCAAAAATAAACTGCAGGAAATCTGTCATAACGACCCCCCACAACCCTGAAAGCACGGTGTATGACACAGCTATCAAAAAAAGGAGAAGGACAACAACAACCTCAGCTTTGATTCCGAGGAGCAGCGCACCCTCGTCCCAACCCATTACCGTAACCACTATCTTTGCCATAGCCTTCATTACCCACGCTATCACCAGCACATTCTGAAGCAGTCCGAACCAGATAGCCCTGTAGCCTCTAAGCCCCGCCGCTACTTTTCCATCGTATCTGAACTCAATTAGTTCCGCGTCTGTCGTTATCCCGGCCCTTTTCCACAATTTTGAAAAGAGAAAAACCGTTACGATACCGCCTATCCCCCAATTCCACCACATCCAGTTTTCAAATATACCGCCCCTGGCAACCAGCCCGGATACAACAAGAGGCGTATCAGCGGCAAATGTGGTCGCGACCATTGATGTACCAATTATCCACCAGGGCAGAGACCGTCCGGAAACAAAAAATTCCTCAGTGTTTCTGGAGGCCCGTTTAGAAAGGAAAATGCCGATACCGAACATGAGAGCCAGATATACCGTAATAACCAGTATATCCACAGTCGAAAGTGCTCCGAACATACAACTCCCTTTTTAATAGAGGGACTTATTAATTCTAGAATGAAAATTTTAATCCGACCGCAAAACCGTATCCGGTCAGATCGAGAGCGCCTTCGTCATATTTGTCTCTGTCCGCAATGTCACAGGCGCCATAACCGGGAGCTACATACGTTTGCGAATTAACCTGATATTCAAATTCTGAATCAGAAACGAGAAAAACATCTATACTATTCCCGTTTAAATCAGTTCCGGTCCCTTCAAAACCATCTATCTTCGCCCATCTCCCCTGCACACTAACCTGGAAAGAAATCATCGGGAGAATGGAAAATTCAAGCCCGGCGCCGCCGTGGAGGCCAAACCCCAATTTTGTGAGTTCAGCACTTGTTTGCTGTGAATATTGCTGCCATATACCTGTGTATGCAAAGGAGAGCTTTGAATAATAGAACCCCATGCCGCCGTATACATATGGTTTTACAGGCATTAAAGGAAGAGAAGGTTTAAAATAACCTGTGACGGTTATGGGATACACTTTTACAGTGTGCTCCAGTTTGCCGAAAATATCATCAGACAAACCCGCGCAGCCATAGATATACCCGGCTCCCAATCCAACAGTCAGCAGAGGAAAAGGGGAATGAAACACCTCAGCCTGAATCTCCGGGATCCAATTCAGATTAGCCATTTTGATATTAAATGTATTGAGCAGACTGTCACTGTTCATTGGGCCGACCATATCATTAAAGTTCCCGTAACCAATATGGCTAAGCCCGACACTTACCCTGACTCCCGTATCCGAAATCGCGGGCGCGCTGATTAACATACTGATAAGAACAATTATTCCCGCAAGCTTAGAACACCTTTTTAACATATCTCATCTCCTTCTGATCTATTCGAAATTGTCTATCCGGTTTCGCCGGCAACACACATGTTTGTTTATAAATAAATCCTACTCGCCTTTATTAACCTCTCTCAGCCTGCCGATATCCTACTCGCCTTTATTAACCTCTCTCAGCCTGCCGATATCCTCCTCTGAACCTACCACAAGCAGT
>JAUXHZ010000352.1 GCA_030621255.1 Candidatus Latescibacterota bacterium | reverse complement strand
ATTCTTGAACATATCTGCCTGATTTTCAATTTCACCTGTCGTTTCATTTCTTCTTTTATTCCTTCTTTTTCTCCTCCAGGCCATTCCTCTAAAGTCGCCCCCTCTGATATTTACACCCTTTTCGGGGAGCAAAACCATTTCAGGCTGGACAGTTTCATATCCGAGTGTCCAGAATCTGTTATAGGAATAAAACTGAACGGGGACTTCTACAAGGGAGATCCTTGAATAAGGGCATGAAAGTTCAAGAGAGTTCTCATAATTCTCTTTTTCTTCTCTGATAAGTTCCGGAATAGTATCTTTGATCGAGTCAAAATATTCGCTGAAATAATCATTTCCCTTGATTGTGTAAAGGTTGTAGCTGATAGAATCCGAGACAGCGCTTCTCTTTTCATAATCTCCGATAACGAGAGAGAGCCCCGGCAGAGGCGTTTCGGAGTCAAAAGTAAATTGCCCCTCTTCTTTGCTTGACGGCACCCCCTGAGAAATAGCGACAAGACCGGGGCGCGTTTTAACATCGAGATCGAATAAAACAAAATCCACGCTTCGCGACGCCGGGCGGTTATCGCTGAAACCGGGGCCGGAAACCGGATACCAGTGCGTCTCAGGCGTTAGAAGGAGATAGCCCGGCTTAACTAAGCTGTATCTCTTTTTTATATTCATAAAGGCCATACGGTAGTCTTCTCTGATTACTTCAGGGTCTATATCGGGGTAGCAGGCGTTTTCATCAATGGTACCCGAGTATTGAATTGTCAGTGAATCTGCGGCGGAGGGGATAAGCGGTACTTCCGGAGTTACGAATATAAGATGAAGGTTTCTTTTATAATCTATTTCTTTGCCGTTTCTTGTGATCTCTTCGATTTTAAGCCCCGGATTGAGGTTAAAGATATATTCCGATGCAGGCCGGTTCGATCTGTTTATAATCTTAAGAGACGCCGCTGAGCTGATTTTATCCCCTTTATGAGTTACATCGAGCCGGCATTCAGTAATCCGGACTGCTGGAATTTCCTCAAGAGTGTTGTTTAGATTGACGATTTGTTTTCTGGTTTCTTCTCCCTTGTTTATCATTGTGATATGAAAAAAGGACAATAAAAGGGCGAAGATTAGAAAAACGCCGGAGAAAAGGATCGATAGACGCGTGGATAATTTTGATTGAGGCAACCTCTTAAGCATGACAGATGTAATAAGGATAAACGAAATGCCGAGAAAGAAGTAGATACCTCTGTGTACAAGCAGCTGACGCACATTTCCAAAACCTATTATCCCGGAATACATAAGAGGAACATTGAAAGAGAGATAATCAAAGAGGCGGTAAAATTTTGATGACAGGTAAAAGAGTGTCGCCGCTATATATCCGAGAAGAAGTATAAATGTGACCGCCTGGTTGCGGACAAGCACCATAAGGAGAAAGGCGAAACCCAGAATAAATAGTATAGTAGGAAGGCTGATGATTAGCGGGTAGATAATGTATGAGATCGGAGAGAATCCCGAATGCGCGAAAAATATGTTGTAAACAGCCGCTACAATCAGCACCGCGACATTCAGAACGAGGAATGTAAAGAGTATTCCGGCCGTCTTTCCGGCGACATATTGCAGGTTGGAAACCGATTTTGTGTAGACAATCTCAGTTGTATCGAGTTTTTTGTCACGT
>JAUXHZ010000171.1 GCA_030621255.1 Candidatus Latescibacterota bacterium | reverse complement strand
CCTGAATCCTTCCTCCACGGAAAGGTCAAGAAGAAAGGTTATATCCGGTATTACATTCCCAACCGTAACCCGATTAAGCTGACTTATCAGTTCTTCACCAACCCCTCGAGCCCATCCCTGATACGCCATTGTGGCATCAAAATATCTATCGCATAAAACAATTTTCCCCTCGCTGAGAGCCGGTTTTATAACCTCGGTTACAAGTTGAGCTCTGCTGGCGAGGTAAAGCAGTAATTCCGTTTTTTCACACATATCAGTTCTTTCCGGATCAAGCAGAATTTCTCTGATATCCTCCGATAGGCGTGTCCCCCCCGGTTCACGAGTCAAGAACGAAGTATAACCAGCATCTTCGAAGCGCTTTGCTATTAATGACGCAACCGTTGATTTGCCGGATCCTTCAATCCCTTCAAATGTTATAAAAAAAGAGCTCATTCCAAATCACTGACTTTCTTGTTTTTGAGATCTGTTATCCTTTTGTGAAAACGCCTTCTCGCCATAATAACCTTAAAAGATTCATCTCCAAAGGCCGCTATCCACAAGCCCGCGAGCGACAGGGAAAAGATAAACGCGAGTGTGTAACCAAGTATAACTTCAAAAAACAACACACCGATAAACGCGAGATACATAGGGTATTTGTTTTCACCCACTCCCCGGAGGCTGAATGAAAACACAAAGGAAAGAACTTTGGGCAATTGCACCACCGCCGCAATCTTAAATACTGTCGAGCATAACTGAAGAACCTTCGGGTCACGGGTGAATAGTAACGCAAGGTGACGGGAGCGGAAGAATATTACTCCGGAGAGAACAAGCACAACAACCGCGGCAAACCAGAAGAATGTCCTGCTTGTTTCTTTAGCGCTTTCATGTTCATCAGCCCCGTACAGTTGTCCCACAAGAGTAAGGGCTCCCATTCCAAATGCCTGATATAAAATGGAAAATAATCTTTGATACGTAAGAATCACGATGTGCGCGGCTGCCGCTACTGCCCCGAGCCTGTTACTAAAACCTATAACAATAGTAATTCCTGTCATCCATGCGAGTTGTTCAAGTGTTATAGGAATTCCGGTTTTGATAATCTCTGAAATGCTTTTCCCATTAAAGCTTTTAAAATCACTCCACCGAAAACTGAGAACACTTTTCCCGCGTAAAATCACACTGTATGTTAATATACATCCAACTGTATGTCCGATACCCGCCGCGAACGCGGCTCCTCTGACACCTAGTTCAGGAAAAAAGAAGTGTCCAAAAACCAGCATGACCGCCATGACAAGATGAATGCCATTTATCAAAAGCGCGGTAAACATAGAAAGATGAGTATCACCCGCGCCTCTAACAATCCCTATTGCGACAAAATTCATAATTATAAATGGAGCAAAGAATGAGATTATCCTGAAATAATCTACCCCTATGGCGGTCACGGCATCAGTAGTGCCCAATATTGTGCTGAAAATAAAGGGTGTCCCGAAACGCCATATTATCGCGATCATAAAGGATGGAATAAGTGCGGTAGAAAGAGCTTGCCCGAGAAAATGATTTGCTTCATCTATCTTCTTCTCCCCGAGAAATTTATTTACAATAATTATCGCGCCAAAAACGAATATAAGAAGTATCGTACAAGTAAAAAGGATTATCTGCACGACATTACCCATAGCTGTGAGAGCATCTACTCCACTTACGTTCAGCCCCGGGTAAAATCTCTTCATGGTATTAAATGCGATGTGCCCGACCAATGTGATTTCAATCGTCCACATCACTATTTGAGCGCCGAGATCCACTACGATCGGAACTGAGGTTTTAAGAACATTCTTTATATTAGTCACTATCTGTCCAATGTTGATTAGTCGGAAACTTATTTAATAGTACTCATAAAAATCAAAAACAAACTAGTTTCCAGAAAAATGAAACTGGATTTTTCATCAGCATGAAAGAGCTGTGAAAAACTGTTACTGATCTTTACCCATTGTCAATTTTCCTACATGAACAACTCGCTGAATAAACGTAAAAACGGTTAAAAAGGCAAGTATAACAATAATGACAATCAGAGGGAATCCGCCAAATACTAACCCCAGAATGAGCAATACAATTCTTTCGGGTCGTGCAATAAGACCCACTTCACACCTCACCCCAAGCCCCTCAGCCCTGGCCCTCGCGTAACTTGTAAGAAGAGAACCTGACAGAGCAATAAGTGCAAGAGAAACATAAAAAATATTCGCGGGAGTTTTGCTCACATAATATATAACCAGCGCCCCAAAATAGGCAAGTTCTGATACCCGGTCCCCAGTTGAATCCAGAAAAGCTCCAAAAAGCGTTACTTTTTCTTCCTTCCTGGCAAGAGAACCATCCATTATATCACAAAGTCCTGAAACAGCAAGAGCGACAGCGCCGCCAAACAGTTTCCCGCCTGCAACCAGGAAAGCTCCGAACAAACTGATCAAAATTCCAATAATAGTAATAGCTACAGGGGAAACACCCATATATGATATTATCGAAACAAGAGGATCCAGAAGGTTTCGAAAATAATTTTTAATTTCTTTTATTAAAGACAAAATCAACCCTCCTACTTTTTCCTGATGAGGTATTATGGAGCTTCATGCCCGATTATGTCAAGAGCTTCCGTTCTTTTCCCGACGACCAACCCCTTTAATAAGTAATGTAATTTCCCCTTTGACACCCCTCGCGGAATAATGTTCTATAAGCTCGCTTACTGGCCCTCTTTGAACATCTTCATACCTCTTTGTCAATTCCCTTACTACAACTACCTCTCTGTCTCCAAGCACCTTCTTTATAGATTCAAGTGTCTTTAACAAACGATATGGACTCTCGAAAAAGATTGCCGTCTCTCTTCTTTCTCCGGCTTCCTTGATAAGTTTTTCCTTTTTCCCGCTTTTCTTTTGCATATATCCGAAAAATGTAAATCTGTCAGGAGGAAAGCCGGAAAGAACAAGTGCGTCAATTACGGCAGTAGGGCCAGGTACCGCGGTAAATTCGATTTCACTCTTTATCAGTTCCCGGACAAGATAAAATCCGGGATCGGATATCGCAGGGGTTCCTCCATCGGTAACAAGAGCCATTCTTGTTCCCTCTTTCAGCTCAGATATAATATCCGATGTGACCCTCTTCTTATTGTGATCATGATATGAACGCAGTTTTGTACTTATACCGTATCTTGAAAGAAGAATCCCCGTTTTTCGCTTGTCTTCCGCCAAAACGACATCAACATCTCTCAATGTGTCTATCGCTCTTTCCGAAAAGTCACCGAGATTCCCAATGGGAGTACTGACAAAATAAAATTGATAAGATCTCATTACCAGTTCTTAAATTCCTGAAAATGTTTTCTCAAAATAAGTAATATCATCAAATGATATATCCATATGTGTGACCATACGTATTCTTCGCCCGCCAAAATGTAAACAGTGTATCCCGGCCCGGGCTAGTTTGCCTATAAAAACTTCAATCTCTATTGAATCGTCAACAACTTCGAATATAACAATATTCGTCTCGACAGGATAAACAAGTTTAAATCGCGGATCCGCGTTTATTGCGTCTGCTATTCTTGCAGCCATTGCATGATCTTCACTAAGCCGCTCAACATTGTTCTCAATGGCGTAAAGACATGCTGCAGCGAGAAGCCCTGCCTGCCTCCATCCCCCACCCAGTCTTTTACGCCAGTATCTTGCCCTCTTAATAGTCTCGGTATCGGAAACAAGAACGGACCCCACCGGCGCTCCAAGACCTTTCGAAAAACAGATGTTCACCGAATCGGCAAGCTCAGCCCATCTAATAAAAGGAATCCCTGTAACCACAACTGCGTTCGCAAGACGCGCCCCATCCA
>JAUXHZ010000147.1 GCA_030621255.1 Candidatus Latescibacterota bacterium | reverse complement strand
TGCCCTCGCGAACACAATCACAACTCCCGCTTTGTCGCCGGTCGAAACAAACAATTTTGAACCGTTCAATATATAATTGTCGCCTTTGCGAACGGCAGATGTTTGTATCGAGCCGATATCGCTGCCGGCATTTGGTTCGGTAAGGGCGTACGCTCCGAGGATTTCTCCGGAAGCCAGCATCGGCAAGTATTTCTCGCGAATTTCTTCACTGCCGAAATTGAGAATAACCCAATTTGCGAGCGAATTATGAACAGATACTGCCACCGCTGTAGACGCGCATACTCTGCTGATTTGCTCTATTGAAAGAGCCAAACAAAAATTGCCGAAATCAACTCCGCCATATTTCTCGGGAACTGTCATTCCAAGAAACCCGAGTTCTCCGAGCTGTTTGTATATATCCTCCTGAAATTCGCCCTTTTCATTACTTTCTACTGCTACAGCGGCAAGTGACTTGTTCGCAAAGTCCGCTGCTGTTTTCTGTAATATTTTTTCTTCCTCACTCAACTGATAATTCATAAAAATTTCCTTTAATAAGATCCGCAAAAGCAGTCACCATACTGCATACGACCGCAAGAACTAAGAAGATACTAAAATTTATACCATTTTGTCAACAAATCAAGTTCGTTTCAAGGCCTGCAATTGGATATATAGGGAAAAACTGTTCACTCTTTTTGTGGCTTAAAATAAAAGGGAAAAAGCAACAACAAATAGATAGAGGCGGCAGAGGGAACAATCCCCCCGCCGCCTCAAAGTTACCAGCTTATTTATTTTTACCTACCGGTTATAATATCTGACAACAGCACCGGAGCGGCAATTAACGAAGAAGTATCATTTTCTTCGTATCCTTGAATCCTCCCACTCGGAGACGCGAGAAATAGACGCCGCTGGAAACAGCTTCTCCGAGGTTATTATTTCCCTGCCATTCAACCAAATGCCTGCCTCCGGCAACCGGCCTGTTGATAAGGGTTTTTACAAGGGCTCCTCTCACGTCGTAGATAACAAGCAGTGTATTCCGGCTCGATTCGGAAGTGCCGGGTACCGTAAAGGCTATCTTTGTCGACGGGTTGAAGGGGTTTGGATGATTCTGATAGAGTTTCGCTTGAGTAACGGGTATATTTACACCCCTTGTCTCGAAGAAAATAGTATTATCTTCCCCTTCTATTTTGTAATAGTAAATTAATCCTTCTTGAGCCGTTCTGTCCGTATATTGAATCAGACTGGCCTCATCAGCCCTTAATTCACAGCTGATCAATTCATATTCAGTCTCCTCTGTCCTTCTGTAGAGATTCCATGAACCTATCCCGTAAGGAACCAGCCAGTCCAGCCTTACCATACCGGCATCGAGTTGATAGTGAAAAGCAATATCATTCGAGGCGGTAACACCGGTATAGTCATAACAGCCGTTATTATGCAAGTTAGCGTGAAATCCGTTCCATGGATTATACTTGTAATATATATCAGCCTCAAGATCCCACACATATATATTCTGATCCCAGCAGGACGCGGCAAGTTCAATATCTCCATCCTGATCAAAATCCTTTACCGTGGGAGTACCGCGGATAAACCCTTTAAGTTTGATCGGAAATCCCAACAGATAATTTCCATTAACATCCCAGGCATTTAATTGACCCTCCTCGCACCCGAGGACGATATCAAGATTGCCGTCGTTATTTAAATCCGCGATTATGGGCGAAGATTCTGTCGTTCCGCCGCCTTGATCGTAGGGCTGCGGCCAATTCGGCAGCAATGAACCATCAGAGCGGAAGATATAGCAATAACCGTTATTTGCCGGGATAACAACTTCAAGCTTGCCATCGTTGGTCAAATCGCCTAACGCCGGCGAACCGATAAAATACCCACTGCTATATATCCATTGCGGCCAACCGCTCATTACGCTGCCGTCATGATTTATTCCCATCACTCCGCCGTAACTGTTCTGAACAACGACTTCCAATTCGCCATCATCATCAATATCGCCGACCGCCGGGCTGGCAGTAAGGACCGCACCCGCGTCTCCAATAAAAACGGGCCAGCCGCTGACAGAACTCCCGTCGGAATTCAAACAATAAAGACTGTCGTTCTTATCGCCGACTATTAGCTCTAAAATGTCATCGCCATCGATATCGGCAAAGGCGGGAGTCGAAACATGCCACCCGTTACCAGTTCCATCTCCGAGAATAAAGATACCATCGGTAGACGGATTACTATCACCGTCCATCAGCTCAACACCATCATGGTGCCATACGTATACATTACCGGTTATATCATGCGCTACGATCTCTTTATCACCGTCACCGTCAAAATCTCCCGCCGCCGGGCTCGCCCAGCAGATTTGAGCCGTACTCTTGGGCCATCCGGGAAGAATGTTCCCGTCATGGTCAAAAATGTAGATCTCCTTAGTATTCCATGATGATCCAACAATCTCAGCGCCGGCCTCCCCGTCAAGATTCACAAGGGCCGGAGTGGCCACAAAATTGTCTCCCTCAGTATTAAGGATACCCCAGGTTACAGGTTGATTGTCCCCGTCTCTTACTTCAATCCCGTCTTCATGCCACGCGTACATATAATCCGACCCGACAACAAGTTCATAATCCCGGTCGCCGTCAATATCGCCGATTTTCGGGCTGCACGATGTTTCCTTTTGCAGCCTGTTCGGCCATCCGGCGAGTTGCGGAGGACTTGTTGTTATTGAGTGTTCACTACAATAGGGGCCCATATTCCCGGATGAATCAACAGCGGCGATAATATAGAAATAGCGTGTGCTCGGTAATAACCCATAATCATGAAAAGTAGTGTGGAAAAGCAGGTCCGCACTCGCTTTAGTGTAGGGCCCTCCGGAGTACTGGGAACGATATACAAGAAAATCGTTCAGCGTATCGCCGGAAGAAGCATGATGCCAGTATAACACAATTTCTGAAGCCCCAAGGCTCGCGTCCAGGTTGACATTTTCAGGGGCTGGGGGCGATCTCAGTTCAAGCTGTCCGCTGAAGACTCTTCCGCAATTATCGGTTAGAGTTATTGAAAAATTATTACTCTCGGTCATGTTGTCTTCGTAGAGGACAAACCCGTCTCCATATTCGACCCCGAGAGGAACTATTTCATTGTAGGCAGAAACACCGTCTGTAACTGTAAGATCAGGATCGAGAGAAGAAATCACTCCTTCCAGGCCAACAGCCGCGCCTGTCCCGAAATTCTTTACTCCGACCTTAAGAAGAAAGCTCTCTCCCGGTTCTATCGTTCCATTTCCATTACCATAGGGGAGCTCGTCTGACTTGGAATTAACATAAAGTTCAATCTTGGGGGCATGAACTTCAAAAGCAAAAGATTCAGGCCACAGCGACCCTGATGAATCGTGAATAGCAATCTGAAATGTAATTATTGCCTGATCCTCATACCCCGAGCTCACGCTGAAAGAAAATCTGTCACTTCCGAACTCCTTTTCACCAACAGCAAGATCAGGATAAAGCGCAATACTGTCGAGAACAGTAACTCCCGTATCAGATGAACTCAGCTTCGCATAGAGTTTCTCCGCGTCATTCCCGCCGGTATTCTCAATCTTAACATAGAGATTCAGTGATTCCCCGCTGTCAATAACCCCGTCTCCATTACCGCCGGATGTATCAGAACAAATCTTGTCCGACACCCTTAAGTAAGGCCCGGTCTCCGGCAGGACCTCAATTGAATCAACGCAGATCCCGTGGTTCAGCCCCGTAACTGTGACATATATCCAGCCCGGTTCTCTGCATAGAAAATCATCAAATGTTATATTTCCCGTTATACTTGTATTACCGTATACATAATCATCATTCTCTTTATAAAGACAGACCGTGGCCGAATCGAAGGGCGAACCCTCACTGTCAACCTGGATAACCACCGTATTCTCTCCCATACTGAGAGATGAGGGAACGGTCACACTGAAAAACTTAACTTCGCCGCTGTACATCACGGCTTCGGGGTCTCCCAAAAGATTATAGATGAAATGGCTCCATCTGTGACTTGACTCCGAAGAAGCAGAGGCTGTAAACGGTTCCCGCGACAAAACATGCAATTTCCCTAATTCCATTATATGCTCATCAAAAACAAGCCTGTAGTATTCATCCATATAGAGCCGCGAAGTACTCGGAAACGCCGATCTGCTTGAAGCGGTAACCGCGTAGGCTCCGCCATTTGAATTTAAGAGAAAATATTCCGCGAGGCAATCTGTGTCATAAGCTCCGTTTGTACAATTCAT
>JAUXHZ010000105.1 GCA_030621255.1 Candidatus Latescibacterota bacterium | reverse complement strand
AAGTGTGTTCTGAAAGCCGGGGGCAACTATAGAGTGATAATTCTACAGGCAATTTTGTCCTTTCAACAAGAACCCTGCGGGTAGCGCCTGAGGACAAACTAAGTGGGCTTTTGATTGCGAAATTGGCTGAAAATCCCGACTTCGTAGTTTCTGTTTCTTCGAGAGAGAAGGGCAAGTTCTCGGATCGACCGCCTCTAACGTGGAGTTCTTTGCTCATGGCCCCGCTTTCTAATATAGAGTCATCTGCATTTTTTCTACTGCCTGTCGCCGGTATACGAGGAGAAATAGGCCTTGTTCTGATATAGGAAGGTGTAAGTTTCGGAGGGGCTGCTCCCAAGTGAGGTCTGGCAGTAGAAAGAGTTACCGGGACTTCTTTCCAATCTTCGCCGGTTGTCTGCCCTACAAGGGCCTTATAACTTAAATCTATCGTTTGGTCGGATTTGTTAAAGCGGAGTACATATTCAGGAGTCCACTGAGCGTATTGTACGAGATATGACAGGTTGATTGTTAAGTCGCCCGCGGTTTTTACCGCGCAGTCAATTACTACCCCTTTGCCCTGTTTACTTACACGCATATTGTTAAGTTTGCGGGAGAGATTCTGGATCGTTTCATTTATTTCGGCAGATTCTCTTTTTATGCCGTAAATTTCATGTTCTATTCTTCTGTTTTCACACTCAATAAAATTAAGCAGGGTTTGCCAGTCCTTGATATCGAAGGATTCTCTCGCGAGTTCTTCATTCGCGCTTTCCAGAGAGAAATTTGACAGGGATGAGACAAATTTGAGCCGCTTATCCAGAGATTCCCGCTGTATTGTAAGCGAATCATTCTGTAAAGTGAGCTTTTCCATCTCCTTAAGTAAGTTATTGTATTCCGGCGATTCGGTATGTGAATTTTCTATATTATGTACATCAATTCCAATGATTATAGTCTCAGCGCTTCCGCTCCCTTCAACCTGAATAGATTCACCGGAAGTCCGTTTCGGCAGATCAGAGCAGATAAATTTATACAATCCGGGTGTTACTTCGATTTTGCCGCGGCGCATAACCCTGGCATCTTTTTGTCTATATACGGTTGCTTCAACGATCTTTGTTTTAAGCATTTTCTCTTTAGTAGGATTGTCAGCTGATACCGCAAGTTTCGGGGTATAAAGAAATAGAGAAAAGAGGAACGCTGTAAAGAGAATGGAACAGAGATGCGGCGGCGGGGTTTTCTTCCGTGAAAAATTCATTTTGATGCCTCCTGATCGGTTGTAGTAGCGGGGCCCGGGTCTATGGAGAAATCCTGCGCGGCGGCCTGCGAAATCAAACCGCGCTGCTGACTCTATATCTATTGCCGATTCTCATAAAACCCCTTTATATGAATCTAATTGAATTATAAATATTATGTCAAGACCGATTGGACTTAAGGCGGAAAATTAAAATTGACTTAATAACTTGATAATTGTTAAGCTCACTGTAATTAGAACCCTTTTAAGAAGAAAGAGGAGCCGTAAGTGCTTTCGGATGATGAGATAAAACATATCGAAAAACTAGCCAGAATAAGGCTTGACGGTAACGCGAGAGAGAAGTTCAAAGGGCAGTTGTCCGATATAATCGAGTTTGTCCGGACACTTCAGAAGGTTGATACAACCGGCTTTGAATCGGAAACGCGTAAAACGCCTTTTAAGCCCTTTCTAAGGGAAGGTAGGGACGGAGGTGAACTCGAACGTGACAAGGTACTCGAGCAGGCGCCTGAGAATAAGAATGGGTTCTTTAAAGTACCTCCTGTAATAGATAAAGATTAACAGAAACTGTTTGGGCCTGATCTTGGTGGGGCCTATACCGGAAAAAGAAAGAATCAGGATTCTGTACAATGGAATTAAACAAAAAATCGATATCAGAATTAAAAGAACTATACAGTAACGGCAGTGTTAAACCCTCTGAAGTAGTACGAGCTTGCCTGGACGCAATTAGCAATAAAGACACAGAGATAGGCGCTTTTCTTGAAGTTATGCCTGAAGATGTTTTGAGGAGAGCTCGTGAGCTTGAAAAAGAATCTCCGGAAGAGATGCCTCTATATGGAATCCCAATAGCTGTTAAGGATAATATTTGCACTATCGGCAGCCGGACAACCTGCGCTTCAAAGATATTGGAGGGGTACGTGCCTCCATATAACGCGACTGTGGTAGAGAGGCTGCTCGACGCCGGCGCGATAATAATTGGAAAAACAAATATGGATGAATTTGCGATGGGTTCCTCTACTGAGAATTCCGCCTACCAAATTACAAAAAATCCATGGAATATGGAATTTGCTCCCGGAGGTTCAAGCGGGGGATCGGCGGCCGCGGTAGCAGCTTCTATGGTTCCTGTTGCTCTAGGTTCTGATACAGGCGGGTCTATCCGGCAGCCAGCGAGTTTGTGCGGAGTGGTCGGGCTTAAGGGAACGTATGGGAGGGTGTCCAGATACGGCCTTGTGGCATTTGCCAGCAGCCTTGATCAGATCGGACCGATTACAAGGACGGTTGATGATTCCGCTATCGTGATGAATGTGATATCGGGGCGGGATCCTTTTGACGCGACAACTATTCCTGACGAGCCAGGTGATTTCAGGGCGGGGCTTGGCAGGGGAGTGGAACAATTAAAAATTGCGGTTCCCGTGGATCTTGAAAGATGGGATATCGATGCAGAGCTAAAAGATATTTTAAAGGATACGATAGAGAAGCTTGAGGAAGCGGGGGCAAAAATTGAACCTGTAAATTTCCCCGACATGGATGCTTCGATAGCGTGCTATTATGTTATTGCGAACGCGGAGGCCTCATCAAACCTTGCGCGTTATGACGGGGTAAAATACGCATTCAGAGCGGAAGCCGAAACTCTGGACGAGATGTATGAAAGGACACGCGGGGAGGGTTTCGGTGACGAGGTAAAGAGGAGGATACTTCTGGGAACCTATGTTTTGTCGGCAGGATATTACGACGCTTATTATAATAAAGCGCAGCAGGTTAGGGCTATGATATGTAGTAGATTCGAGGCTATTTTTTCCGCGAATGATCTTGTTATGCTGCCCACGGTTCCAGGGCCTTCCTTCAGGCTTGGTGAGCGTATAGACAATCCGATAGAGATGTATTTATCGGATATTTTTACCACTCCTGCAAATATTGCCGGTATCCCGGCTATTTCTGTACCGGCGGGACTTACGAGAAAAGGGCTTCCGCTTGGGATACAGCTTATGGCTGGATACACTCAGGAGGAAAAGCTTCTTCAGGGCGCGGCAATGCTTGAGAAAATTTACAAATTTAACAAGGGTTAGACGTTTTGGACTGAATATTTAATTTTTCAAATAGATTAGCGGTGACAGTCTGGAAATATGTTTTCGAAAAAATTGTTAAGAGGATTGACATATGAATAGCAAGAATTATGAAACGGTAATCGGGCTTGAGGTACACGCCCAGCTTCTTACTGAAACAAAGATATTCTGCAGCTGTAAACCGGAGTTTGGCGCTGATCCCAACACAAGGGTATGTCCGGTCTGCATTGGGCTTCCGGGGGCTCTGCCTGTTTTAAACAGGGAATCAGTAACAATGGCAATTATGATGGGGCTGGCATTGGAATGTGACATAGCCGCTGTAAGTGAATTCTCGAGAAAGAATTATTTTTATCCGGATTGCCCTAAAAATTATCAAATATCTATGTATGACAAGCCTCTCTGCAAGAATGGTTTTGTGGAGATTGAAACAGATGCCGGCCCGAGAACTATAAGAGTTGAAAGAATACACCTTGAGGATGACGCGGGTAAGATGTCACATGAAGCCGGCAAGGACAGCTTGGTCGATTTTAACCGGTGCGGAGTGCCTCTTATTGAAATCGTGAGCAGGCCGGATATTCGAACGGGTCATGAGGCTGTTAAATATCTGATGAGGGTTCAGCAGATCTTAAGGTATCTCGGGATTTGTGATGGAAACCTCGAAGAGGGCTCTATGCGTTGTGATGTCAATATATCGCTGCGTCCTGCCGGAAGTACGGAATTGGGAACAAAGACTGAAATTAAGAACCTGAATTCCTTTAAAGCTATAGAGAAGGGTGTTGAATTTGAAGTGGAGAGGCAGCGGGGAGTTATTGAGGAAGGGGGAAGGGTCAAGCAGGTTACGAATCTCTGGGATGCCGGCAGCGGCAGGCTCGTTATGATGAGAAGCAAAGAGGAGGCGCACGATTATCGTTATTTCCCTGAGCCGGATCTTCTCCCTCTTGAAGTTGACGAAGAGTGGATTGCCGGTGTCAGGGATATGATTCCCGAACTACCCCTCGAAAAGGAGAGAAGATTCAGGGAAGAATACTTGCTTAGTAATTATGATTCAGGAGTCCTTTGCGCTGAGAAGAGTATAGCGGACTATTTTGAAATTGTAGCAGAATCTACCGGACTTGCAAAGAAGAGCGCGAACTGGGTAATGAGAGAGATAATGGGAGCGCTTAAGAATTTAGGCTGCGCGATAAAAGACTTCCCCGTCGAGCCGGAAAAAATCGCTGGGCTTATAGTTCTTGTTGAGGATGGAATTATAAGCGGTTCTGCCGGGCAGGATGTTTTTGCTGAAATGATAAAATCGGGCGCTGACCCGAAAGAGGTTGTTAAAGAACTTGGACTTGAGCAGATAAGTGACTCAAACGAGCTTGAAGATATGGTAGATGGTATAATCGCCGCTCACCCCGAAGAGGGGGAACGTTACAGGGAAGGGAAAAAGAATCTATTAGGTTTCTTTGTGGGGCAGGTTATGAAGGAAAGCCGCGGCAAGGCAAACCCCGAACTCGCGAGAAATATATTTATCAAAAAACTTGGCGGCTGAATTCCTGTTCAGGATTATTCTCTTACATAGCGCAGTGCGAACATTCCCCCCGACAGAATAACAAGTAGATTCAGGAGGATAAAGATAGTAAATGCCGGCCAGAAATATCCGGCGGATATTTTTGTTAGCCAGGCGAAAAGATCCTCTGAATAACTAGTGAGCAGGGGTGTGATATTTTCAACGCAGAAGGCAGCAAACCGGAATATCCGGTTGTGATTAAAAAATGTGAACAGGGACAAAACTATCATGAAGAAAGAGGCAACCGTGGATATATTCAGCAACCGGGCAAATTGAAATCTTCTTTTCCTCAAGTTAAGTCTTTTCAATACTGAGTCAGCGACAGCCTGTGAAGAAGGGAGGGTTTCTTTAAGAGCAGAGAGTGATTCCTCAAGAAAAATATATCTTTTATATGATTCTCTGCACCCCGCACATTCTGA
>JAUXHZ010000043.1 GCA_030621255.1 Candidatus Latescibacterota bacterium | reverse complement strand
AACAACCTTGTGGAGAAAGATCAGGAAGTTGAATATTGATCTTCCCCCTGTTGATGGGCGAAGCTCGAAAAAGAACCAGTGATCCGCACTATGACATATTTGCATAACTGCATGGGATGACACTATTGTAACATAGCAATACTGCAATTGTATCAGCCATAACCCTCTTTTGTGTAATAATTAACTATTATGTATCAGTAATAGTAACAATAGGATACAGCCTGTTATGGTGTGATGTTTATTTCTGGCATATAAGATGCAGTATCATTTGCAGGAGTGAAATTATGTCTAGAATAGCAATTACAATATGGAATGATAGAATATCTCCGGTTTTTGAATCAGCCGGTACGATTATGGTAATTGAGATGGCGGAAAACCGTGAGGTATCAAGGTCGGAATGGGATTTTCGAGTTTTCAACAGTAGTGATGGAGGTAGGGGGCAGTATGACAGGTTCTATTCGCCGCACTTTGGAGGGGGCCTTGTTTCTAAAAAAGTCGAAAGATTAAGAGAGCTTAATATTGATTTGCTCGTTTGCGGCGCCATTTCGAATTTTGCCGAACGGCTTGTAAATTCAGCCGGCATTGAGGTTTTCGGATGGATAAGCGGGAATAAAGAAGAAGTCATCGCGGCATTAAGAGGTAATAAGATAGGAAACGCGGATTTTCTTATGCCGGGATGTGGAAGAAGGGGAAACAGAGGAAGGGGTGGACATGGGAGGGGAAGGTTACGCCATGGAGGCAATTTCTTTTGAGTAGAAGGAGGCAGTTATGCCAAGCGGAGACAGAAGAGGGCCAGGTGGATTTGGACCAATGACAGGCAGAGGCGCTGGATTTTGCGCCGGTTACAATATGCCGGGGTATATGAATCCTGCTGTTGGAGGGGGATTCCGCGGAGGCGGTTTCGGCCGTGGTGGTGGACGCGGATTCGGACGAGGGTATGGAGCCGGAGGATACAGAGGGGGCTACGGATTTTTTGGAACGGGCTTGCCCGCAGCAGGAATGGGACAAGGATATTATGGAGCAGGTGTCGCTCCTCAGTACGTTGTTCCCCCCATGGCGGAGGTAACGAAGGATCAGGAAATGGAGTATCTCGCCGGGCAGGCGGATTATTTGAAGCAAAGCCTGGAAAGTATTACTAAGCGTATCGATGAGTTGGAGAAGGAAAACAGTAAGGGTTAGCCGCTGATGGTTTTATGAGTTAGCTGTTTGAAATCGCAGGTAAAGAGGAGGAAGTTATGCCAAAGGGAGACAAGACAGGACCGGATGGAGATGGACCTCGTACAGGAAGGGGTTTGGGAGATTGCGGGAAAAGCGGTAGGGGGGGGCGTGGAGTAGGAAGAAGGGAAAGGCCTGGAAGAGGGAAAAACAGAAGATAAATTTGAATATTGGCAGTGGTTGCTATTCACAAGAGTGATGCAGGAGAAAAAATAACTGTAAAATTACAATAATATCCTATCCAGCGAGTAAAAAATTCCTTTCCCCTGGAATATGTTGTTGTATAGTGGAGATGTGACAAGAGTTGCAAATATCTTGTTTGTCATTCCAGTCGATCATGCCCGAGGGATCTTTCAGAGATCAGTGGGCGGAGTAAAAAACAAATAAAACAGGAGGGAAAATGAGCGGTGTTCCGGATGATCCGAAAATCAAAGAGAAAATGAGCGCTATAAAGCACAAGGTGATAGTTCTTTCCGGTAAGGGGGGAGTAGGTAAGAGTACTGTGGCGGTAAATCTTGCGGTATCACTTGCCTCGGCCGGTAAAAAAGTAGGGCTGTTGGATGTTGATATTCATGGGCCGAGTGTCCCAAAACTTCTCGGTGTGGAGGGGGCGCAGCTGGAAGGAAGCAAGGAATCTATCGAGCCGTTGAAGGTTGGCAATAATCTCAGTGTAATGTCTATAGCCTTTCTCCTTCGGCAGAGTGATGACGCTGTTATATGGCGCGGCCCGTTGAAGTATAAGATGATCAAACAGTTTCTTTCAGATGTTCACTGGGGCGAACTTGATTATTTGATTGTGGATTCTCCGCCGGGAACAGGGGATGAACCGCTAGCCATTGTCCAACTTCTGGGAAACGCCGACGGCGCAGTAATAGTTACGACTCCGCAGAGTATGGCCATTGTGGATGTTCGTAAATGCATTACCTTCTGCCGGCAGCTTAACCTGCCTGTACTTGGCGTAGTGGAAAATATGAGTTGGTTTGTATGTCCGAAGTGCGGAGAACGTACGGAGATATTTAAAACCGGCGGTGGCGAGGCTATGGCCAAAGATATGGATATTCCATTTCTTGGAAGCCTGCCGATCGATCACTCTATTGTTATAGCCAGTGACGAGGGAAAACCTTTCGTATCTTCATATGCTGAAACAGAGGCGGCGAAAGCATTTACAGCTATTACTGCTCCGATATTAAAATTGAATGAAAAGGAATAAATTAGAAAAATTAATAATTGAGCATTCCGGGTAGACTAATAAAATTCCGGGTTGTCAAGGATTAGTGGAAAATCATTTTCTTATAGGCTATATTATAGGTTATAATATCGGAGTAAGTTGTAGTACAAATTGCAAATTGGTTTATCATGAAGGGAATGGAAGAAAATGAAGGATATCAGGAAACATGGACAGAATACGAAGTGTGTTCACGGCAGTTTTATCCCCAATGAAACTGGTTGTGTAGTAACTCCAATATATCAAACTTCAACATTCGCGTTTAGAGATGTTGACCATGGAGCCAGGTTGTTCAGCGGTGAAGAAGAAGGGTATATTTATACCCGTGTGGGAAACCCGACTATTCAATCTGTAGAGCGAGCTGTGGCTTTGCTTGAAAATGGGTACAAGGGTGTAGGGTGTGCTACAGGTATGGCCGCGGTTCATCTGGTGTTTGCTTCATTGCTCAGCGCGGGAGACCATGTTATCAGCAGCGAAGCCGTATATGGATCTACGAGCGCTTTATTAAGCACGGTATTCCCCAGATTTGATGTTAAGGTTAGCTTTGTGGATACCTCTGATCTAGAGGCCGTGAAAGCCGCCGTTACACCTGAGACAAAGCTTATATATGTTGAAACACCGGCAAACCCGACGATAGTTGTTTCAGACATCGCCGCAATCGCTGATATCGCCCATGATAATGGCGCTAAATTCTGTGTGGATAATACATTTATGAGTCCTATACTTCAAAGGCCGCTCGATCTTGGAGCGGATTTGGTTCTGCATTCAATGACTAAGTTTCTTAACGGGCACGCTGATGTTGTTGCCGGCATGGTTATTTTAAAAACAGAAGAGGATTATAATCATTTTCGCTCAATGGCTACGGAATTTGGAGGAACAATAGATCCCTTCAATTCTTTTCTTGTGGCAAGGGGAATCAAAACACTTTCGATTCGGATAGAACGTCATTGCAAAAATGCCCAGAAGATAGCTGAATACCTGGAATCTCACCCCAAAGTTGAAAAGGTGGTTTACCCCGGGCTTAAATCACATCCGCAATATGAACTGCATAAGAAACAAACGGACGGCCCAGGAGCGCTGATAAGTTTTTTCCTCAAAGGAGGGTTGGAATCCGGGAAGATAGTGATGAATTCCGTGAAGCTTCACACGCTGGCGGTAAGTCTCGGAGGGGTTGAGTCGCTGATTCAACACCCGGCTTCCATGACACATGCCTGTATGTCATCCGAGGAGAGAGAAGCCGCGGGTATAGGAGACGGACTGGTAAGAATATCTGTCGGAATTGAGGATGTTGACGAATTGATAGCCGATATCGGGCAGGCACTTGAAAAAGCATAAAGAATTGTTTCTTCAGTAAAGCAAAGTGAAATAAAAGATGTTATGGAACCCCGGACAAATTAATTCCGGAGAGATTGAGGAAGCTGCCGCGAGGCGGGAAGAAAGAAATAGTATCTACAAAGATAAAGGGCATGACCGTAAGGAAGCGGTAAGCTTTATTGTGGATTCTGTAGAACTCTCCGGGAAAAAGATTCTTGATATTGGAACAGGGCAGGGTTTTGCCGCTGTCGAAATCGCCAGGAGAGGAATACCGATTGCGACTGTGGATATCTCGGAAGAAAATTTGCGCAAAGCCTATCTTAACGCTATGGCCGAATCTGTCGAAGAGTTAATTGAATTCTATCTATTGGATGCCGGCAGGCTTTCTTTCGAAGATGACAGCTTTGATCTGGTTGTAATGGTAAACGCGCTGCATCACATTGAAGACTTTGAAAAAATCGCCGGGGAGATTTCACGGGTGCTGAAGGTTGGAGGAATCTTTGTAACGGCCGATTTTACTGAAGAGGGATTTGGGATTCTTGATAGTGTTATGAAAAGCGAAGGACGTGAGCATCAAAGGATGAATCGTCAAACTATAAACGATATATCAAAAATTATTTATAAGTTCGGGATGGAGTGCCGCAGTCAGGATATTCGTTTTCAGGAGCATGTAATGATAGCGAAGAAGAGGTAACATTCCACAGGGCAAGACCTGTTTCCGCTTGATTCACTAAGCAATATATTTTTTCTTTCAATGTCAGTGGCAGATTAGCAGTGGAATTCGAGTGTGAAATCCCCTATAGATATTTTGTCTTTGTTTTTCAGGTTTGCCCGATGGATTTCTCTGTTATTAATGAATGTTCCATGTTTACTATTCAAATCTTCGATCCAGCATGTGGGTCCTGATTTGTAGATTAGTGCGTGTTCTTCTGAAACAAGATTGTGATCAAGGCAGATATCGCAGGTTGTGCTTTTGCCGAGAAGGGTTTTTTTCTTTTTCAGCACCATTTCTAACCCCGAAAAATAGCCGGTTGTTATAAGGATTGATTCTTTCTTTTTGCCTCTGGATTTAGTGTTGGCGCTGTTGCTTGAAGCATTCGTTTTGGTTGTCATCTTAAGCCCTTCCATTAGAATAGCAGGCGTAGTTCAGTTTTCGGAAATTAGTTAAAATTGCCTTTTCGCAAATAGTGTTCCATTTTGTGTATATAACTTGGCATCGGTTATTGTAATGGTTTGTGTTAAATAGGGTTGCGGGGTTTGTGGCATTCCGTTTGCGCGGGTCAATATTATAAATCGGCAGTGTCATTTGCATTGCAAAATTGCTGAATTGTAGTAACGGATCCCGGCGTTCTGCATAAGGAATATTGCGGTTCACACAGATAAGAAGGGAGGCATGAATCTACTGAAACGGCATTTGGCGTGGAAGCTATTTCTTGGCCCCGGGGGCACGAAAGTTCTTTGGGTCTATCTGATGTTTTTTCATCATATCATGGAGTGTCGGTCTGCTTACATCAAGCTGTTTGGCAGTAGCTGAAACATTCCCGGAAGAGCGGATCAGGGCTCCGGTTATAAGCCGTGTTTCTATTTTATTTTTTGCCTCTTTAAGAGTAATAGTATTATACGCTTTCGTAATGTTTGCGAGATCATCCGGCGTATTAAGTGATTCTTTACTGTCGTCGTCAGGTTCGGCGGGGACAATATCCATATCTTTCTCAAGGATAGTAGTGCCGGAAGCCATAATGACCCCCCGTTTTATTCTGTTTTCCAGTTCGCGGATATTCCCGGGCCACTTGTATGTATATAGAACCTTTCTGGCGGATTGGCTGAATCCCCTGATATTTTTACTGAATTCATTATTGTAATAATCGACAAAGTATTTAGCTAAAAGCAGAATATCATTCTCCCTTTCTCTAAGAGGCGGGAGATGAATATTTAACGTGTTTATTCTGTAGAACAGGTCTTTACGGAATTCTTCTTTTTCCAGCATTTCCTCCAGGTTTCTATTAGTAGCGGCGACTATCCTGACGTTAAGCTGAATCTGTTTGCTGCTCCCTACATGTTCAATGATTTGGTCCTGAAGAAAACGAAGAATCTTGACTTGTAAGGGTTGCGGCAATTCTCCGATTTCGTCCAGAAAGAGAGTGCCTCCCTCTGCTGCTTGAAATTTACCCTCTTTGGCCATGTGAGCTCCTGTAAAGCTTCCCTTTTCATGGCCGAAGAGTTCGCTTTCGAGCAGATTCTCCGGTATAGCCCCGCAGTTTATTGGTACAAAGGGCATATCGTTTCTGGAACTTCGGGCATGTATTGCTCTTGCCACCAGTTCCTTGCCCGTTCCGCTTTCACCTGTAATGAGAACAGCGACATCGGTCGTCGCTATCTTTCGAACAGTTTCAAAGACTTTGCGCATTGGTTCGGACAATGCGATAATTCCTTCAAATTTATGTTTTTCGCCCGGGCTTTTCCGCAGGTTGCTTAGTTCTTTCTCCAGTGAAAGAATATGTGTCGCCCGCCGCAGAATAATTTTCAGTTCATCAATTACTACAGGTTTTGTATAAAAATCATAAGCACCCTCCTCTATTGCCCTGAGCGCGTTTTCCCTCTGCCCATGCCCCGTTATGATGATAATTTTCAGAAGAGGGTATTCCCGCAGAGATGATTCAAGTATACTAAAGCCCTCAAAATCACCCGGGGCTGATGTCAGGGAAAGATCAAGAATCATAATGTCAGGACGAAAAGTCTTTACCGCGTTTACGGCTTTGTCGAGCGTTTGGGCGGTAGCAATGTTGTAATTCTCTTTAAGCGCCCATGTAAGTTGTTTGAGGATAGTTTCCTCGTCATCGACAATGAGCAGTTTAGTTGAAGGCAAAAGAGTTCCTTTCTCTTTATTTGTTTTGAAGGCTGGGTATTCTGACAGTCACGGAGGCTCCTTTCCCCCGTTCGCTGTTTATCATTATACTCCCTCCATGCGCTTCTGCAATCGATTTACAGATAACCAGGCCTATTCCAAGCCCATATTTTTTTGTACTTCTGAATGGTTTAAAAAGATTGGAATCAAAATATGCCGGATCAAACCCATCGCCGTTATCAGAAATTATCACTGATATCGAGTGGTTAATATCGCGGCGTGCTGTGATATCGATACTTTCTTCAGGTGCAGATGCTTCAACTGAGTTAGTTACAAGATTTTCCATGATTTGATTAAATGCTTTAGCGTCTGTCATTGCGAGGAGATTGTTCTCGATATTGAGTTTAATAATTATATTCTTGGATGAAGCGATTTTTTCAAAAGATGCCGTGCCATTTCTTAAAAGAGTTCCTATGTCGGTCGCGTTTTTGGACAGAGCCGGCGGAGATTTGTGTACGGTAAGAGAATCAATAAGTTCGCTTATTTTTTCTACCGCCCGATTTAGTGTTTCTTTTGTGTCTTTCTGAAAATCGGGGTTGTCCATATTTCGTTTAGCGTTTTCGGCGGTCAACGAGAGCATCCCAAGAGTATTTTTAAGATCATGGGTAACAAAAGAGGTAAAATGATCGAAAGATTCTATTCTATCGTTTTCTATGATTTTTTCTTCAAGCAGCATATTTTCCAAAGCGAGAGTCAATTCTTCTGATATTGTTGACAGGAAACTTCTGTCTTCTTCACTATATTTTGATTTAGTATCTTTTTGTCCCAGAGCTATCATTCCCAGATTTTCATCCCCGCTTTTCAGGATGGCTACAGCCTTAATCCATACCGCGTCTGAAGCAAAATCGCTTTCTAACAAAGGAGAATTTTTATCAAACAAATCGCCAATAAACGATTTGTTAAAAAAGAAAACTCTTTCTTTTTCGCCGATCGATTTTATGATTTCTTTAAAAATGCGGCTACAGTTCTCGCTAGGCTGCGAACCATAATTGGACATGTTATTTTCGGCAAGATTTGTCCATATACATCCT
>JAUXHZ010000108.1 GCA_030621255.1 Candidatus Latescibacterota bacterium | reverse complement strand
AGCCCCTCTCTCAACCTTAATTTATTTTTTATATCACTCGTTTCTATCTTGTCGTTTCCAAGAATACGAATCTTTTTGATACGGGGATACTCTTTAACCCGCAGTGTTATTACCGCTTTACCTTCTTCTTCGCTGTAAAGCGCCACAACATCTGAAAAATTCTTTGTTTGCGCAAGCCGTTTAATCCCCTGTGACACCTTCTGTGTTTCGTATTCCACTCCAACCCCGAGCCCGCTGATCAAAAGTATCTCTTTCGTAGATACATATATATTCCCTTCAATTTCCACCCTTCCTATAACAATCGCTCTGGAAGGTGAAGAGAAAAGGGAAACCATCATTAAGGCCGCTATCAATATCAAAAAGGTTTTTTTCATATACTGTCTTTCTTTTCCCGCTATAATTTGAAAGATTCTATCACAGAATCTAAATAGGCGCAATTAAATGATACTCTTCCAACCAACAGCAATTTAATACTATTGTATTAAGAATGCACGATGATATTAGCATTAATTATGCAAACTTCATCGAACCCCGCGATCAGCAGCTGCTATCACAGACACTACTAACCCTGCAAGGTGACCTTAATGATTTTATACGAATATAGCAATGAATTGTTCCGGGATTTAAAAGAGGGGCATCATTCTTTTAAACTACTTATGACAACACCTTTTTACCACTTTTAAATACAAGGTGTTTCCCTGCGGTGTCGGCTGATACAACAAGCTTTTCATTCTTTTTTATCTCTCCGCTTAACAATTTTTCGCTTAGCGGGTTTTCCAGAAGCCTCTGTATCGCGCGCTTTAGAGGCCTTGCTCCGAGTGAAGGCTCATACCCGTTGGCCAGTATTACTTCTTTTGCTTCATGGGTTATTGCAAATTTGAATTTCTGGGCTTCAAGCCTTGCATAAAGATCCTTTAGAAGGATATCGATAATCTTCATCAGATCATCCTTGTTCAATTGACGGAAGACTATCATTTCATCCAGCCTATTGATAAATTCCGGATTGAATATCTGTTTTACAGCATCGATGATCTTGCTTTTCATATGCTCATACCCGGATTTTTCCTCATCCTCGGCAGCTACAAAACCCAACCCCTTCTTACCCCTAATATCTTTGACTCCGGCATTTGAAGTCATAATAAGCACAGTGTTCTTAAAATCGATCCTCCTGCCGAATGAATCGGTAATACTTCCCTCTTCAAGTATTTGCAGAAGTATGTTAAAAATATCCGGATGAGCCTTTTCAATTTCGTCGAGAAGAACAACAGAGTAAGGTCTTCTGCGAATTTTTTCAGTTAACTGTCCTCCTTCTTCGTATCCTACATAGCCGGGAGGCGCTCCCACCAGACGGGAAACTGAAAACTTCTCCATATACTCCGACATATCAATTTGAATAAGCGCGTCCTGTTTTTCAAACAGAGTAGCAGAAAGAGTTCTGGCAAGCTCAGTCTTACCTACACCGGTTGGGCCGAGAAAGATAAAAGAACCGATCGGCCGTTTAGGATCTCGAAGCCCCGCCCTGTTTCTTCTGACGGCTTTTGATACGGCTTCCAGCGCTTCTTCTTGACCTACAACCCTTTTTCTAAGCTCATCTTCAAGGTTAAGGAGTTTTTTTGTTTCTTCTTCCTCAACATCAGAGACTGGAATACCTGTTATTTCAGCGATTACGGAAGCAATGTCCTTTTCTGTAACCACAGAGTTGCTTTCCCTTCTGCTTTCCCTCCATTTACGCTGCAAATCCTCTAATTCGTTTTTCATTTCCTTTTCAGTATCCCTGAATGAAGCGGCTTTTTCAAATTCCTGAGCCTGAATAGCCGATTCCTTTTCTTTTGTTATATTATCAATTTTCTCCATTAGCCCGGCTTGCTCTTCAGGCATCGTTGAAACGGAAAGCCTGGCCCTTGCGCCTGCTTCATCAATGATATCTATCGCTTTATCAGGTAGAAAACGGCCCTGTATATACCTCTGGGACAGATAGACAGCCTGTTCTATTGCTTCATCCGTAAACTTGGTCCTATGATGCGCCTCGTATTTGTCCCGGAGCCCCCTGATTATATTTATAGTTTCTTCCTCGGTGGGAGGATTTATGAGAATCGACTGAAATCTTCTTTCAAGCGCTCCATCCTTCTCAATATGTTTTCTATATTCATCAAGGGTAGTAGCGCCGATACACTGAATTTCTCCCCTGGCAAGAGCCGGTTTAAGCATGTTGGAAGCGTCAATCGCTCCCTCGGCTCCGCCTGCCCCGACAATAGTGTGAATTTCATCAATAAAAATAATAATCTGGTCATTGCCCCTGATCTCGTTAATTATCGTTTTCAGCCTTTCTTCAAACTGCCCCCGGTACTTTGTTCCGGCGACTACGCTTGATAAATCAAGGCTGATAATTCTTTTGTTCCTTAGAAGTCCCGGGATTTCATTTTTAACTATCTTCTGCGCCAATCCCTCAAGGATGGCCGTTTTACCCACGCCGGGCTCACCAATAAGAACTGGATTATTCTTCTTCCTACGGCATAATATCTGAACAATTCGGCCGATTTCACTTTCTCTGCCGATAATCGGGTCAAGTTTATTATCCCTTGCAAGTTCTGTAATATCTCTGCCGAACTGATTCAGGTTTGGGGTTTCGGTCTGTTCGTTCGCCCCCTTGTGAGTTCCAATGCCTCCGGTATTTTGAAGAAACTTCATAATTTCGTTCCGAACCTTCTTCCTTTCCACACCCAGTTCCAGCAAAACCCTGGCAGCTACTCCTTCACCTTCCCTTATTAAGCCGAGAAGCAGATGTTCGGTTCCGACATAATTATGACTCAGCAGCCTTGCCTCTTCTACAGACAATTCTAGAATCCTTTTTGCTCTTGGAGTCAGAGGAATCTCACCCAAAGTCAGAGTGCCGCCCGTGGGACGCACAATATTTTCTATCGCCTTCTGGATCTGCTCCAGATTAAGTCCTAATTTTTTAAGGACTCTCGCCGCGATCCCTTCACCTTCTCTTACTATTCCCAAAAGGATATGTTCAGTACCAATATAATCATGCTGCAATCTATTCGCTTCATCACGAGCAAGATAAATAACCTTCCTGACTCTTTCGGTAAATTTGTCATTCATAATTCTTTTTTCATCCTTTCGGGTATACTTAAGCTTTCCCGTTTCCCTTCAAAATAAATCTTATATAATCAGCCCTGGCGATATCTCTTTCTTCAGGATTCATCACTTTTCCGGAGAAATCCTGCAAATGAATCGGCTGAATCTTGATCAGCATTTCATTAAGGTCAACCAGACTGATATCTGAAAGTATTCCAATCCCTACACCCATACGAACTTCTGATATCAGCCTCATTGCTTCTTTTGAATTAATTATCCTCGCATTCTTTAATACGCCAAAAGATCTGTATACCCTGTCTTTAAGCAAAGTATGTGCCTCTTTCATCAATCTGTCGCGGGCCTTCTTTTCAAATTCAAGCACCTTTCTTAGGTGCAGTTCCATATTCTTAACTGTTTCCTGCTCTGAAAGTCCAAGCGTAATGCTATTTGACACCTGGAAAATATTGCCTACAACTTCACTTCCCTCCCCGTATGTCCCTCTAACCGACAATCTGACATGTCTCATCCCGTCAATAACCTGACGTATATCATTATTATGAACAAGCCCTGGAAGATGAACAAGTGTTGATATCCGAAGGCCGGTTCCAACATTTGTCGGGCACGCGGTCAAATATCCGATTCTCCGTGAATAGGCGTAACTAAGTTTCTTATCTATCTGATCATCCAGCAAGTTTACCTTTAAAAAAACCTTCTCCACCGAAAGGCCGGCGTCAGTCGCGTACAATCGTAAATGATCTTCTTCATTTACCATTGCTCCGAGTCTTTCATCCCTGGAAACTATAAGGCTCCTGTTTTGGAAAAATTTAACCATTTTCTGGGATATAAGCCTTCTTTCGGCAAGCATCATACGTTCAAGCTCCGAATGATCATCCATATCAATAACTAATCCATCAGCAAGCAGTTTCGTGCCGAGTACTGCTCCCTTTATTTTATCTCGCAGTTCCTTTAAGCCTTTCTCATCAGACCAATTCGTAAAGGTCCCTTTCTCAAGATTTCTCGCCATTCTCACACGGGTTGAAAGAACCATATCATCTTCAAATTTGCCCTTTGTAAGCCACTCAGCCGAGCTGCTGGTCAATTTCTCAAAATCGTTTTTCATTGTCCGCCATCTT
This sequence comes from Candidatus Latescibacterota bacterium, assembly GCA_030621255.1. Classification (GTDB taxonomy): domain Bacteria; phylum Krumholzibacteriota; class Krumholzibacteriia; order Krumholzibacteriales; family WJIX01; genus JAGHBT01. The sequence goes on along the minus strand of JAUXHZ010000108.1, from coordinate 902 downwards.
TTTTTGAATCCTTTAGGTTATTTATTTTATCCCTGATTACAGCAGCTTTTTCGTAATTTTCCACTTCCACAGCACTGTTTAATTCTTCACGCAATTTGATCATTTTTCTTTCCAGGCTGACCTCTTTGCCGAATCTGGAGGGAATTTTGCCCGTGTGCCTGGTATCGCCATGAATACTTTTCAGTAGAGGAAAGAGCTGCTCGCTGAATGACGCGTAGCATTGAGAACAACCTAGCAGTCCCCCCTTTTTTAAAAAGGCGTATTTCATTCCGCAATTCGGACAAATATTTCCTGGTTTTTTCTCGGAAACAGATCCCTTTGAGAACCCCATAAGCCCCCCGATAAGATCACCTTTTTCAATATTACTCTTTTTAAGATAATCAAAACCCTTCTCCTCAGCACACTGCTTGCATAAATGAATCTTCTCCACTTCGTTTCCCACCATATTCGTAAAATGAATCGTTGCTTCTCTTTTCCCGCAAAATTGGCAGAGCATCCTCTTATTCTCCTTCAATTAATAAGCCTTCTTTCAGTGTAAGACATCTATCAGATTTTTCCATAAGTTCTTTTTTGTGAGTAACGACTATAAAAGTCTGCTTCTTCGACTTACTCAGCCTGAAAATCAGAGAATGCAGCAATTCGCTGTTTTTATCATCAAGATTACCGGAAGGCTCATCAGCCATAATGATTGCCGGGGCATTCATTAAAGCTCTGGCAACGGCCACTCTCTGTTGTTCGCCGCCGGACAACTCGGCGGGACGATGAGAATACCTGTGCGATAACCCCACTTCAGCAAGAAGCTCTTTTGCTCTCTCTCTCGGGTCATCTTTTACCCCTCTGCCGACAAGGGCAGGCATGATCACATTTTCAACGGCGCTGAACTCCGGAAGAAGATGATGAAA
>JAUXHZ010000121.1 GCA_030621255.1 Candidatus Latescibacterota bacterium | reverse complement strand
GCTCAGGGAATTGCATGCTGTCGCTGAAACATTCAGATATTTATAGACCCTTTTTCAATTTTGATTTATGCTGGACTTGAATTATTTTTGTAACGATGATTTTTACTGGTTTAAACAAGGAATAGAGGGATATGAGCGGAGATCTGAACGAAGAACTTCAAGCTCTGCTGGATCGATTTGATAAATCGCCCAAATCCCGTATCTTTGCGCCCCTTGCCGACGCTTACAGGAAGAACGGGGATGTTAAAAAAGCGATAAAGATATGTGAGAAAGGGCTGCAGAGATTCCCCGAATACGCGAGCGCCCGGGTGATCCTGGGTAAGTGCTATTATGACAATGGGGCAAGCGAGAGATCAAAAAGTGAATTTGAAAGGGTTTTGGAACTTGATTCTGAAAATATGGTCGCTCTGAAGTTTCTGGGTGACATATTTTTTGCTGAAGATGATAAAGAAAAGGCTACCCGGTTCTACAGGGACCTTTTAGCCATAGATCCCACAAATAAGGAAGTTAAGGAGCTTCTTGATGAATTTGATGGAGAATTCAGCCCAAAATCTATCGACCTCGAAAACGATGAAAATATAGAACGGGTAACAAAGGAAACTGAGCCGGCTACGATGACCCTGGCGGGTATTTACGCGGCACAGGGGTATTTCACCCGAGCGCTGGAAATCTACAGGGGGGTTTTGAAAAAGGATCCGGATAACAGGGAAGCTCAGAAAATGATAGAGCAGATTAAAGCCCGCGAGTCCTCTGCAGAGAGCGAGAGAGAAGAGGCCTTTACCGGAGATGCCATGACGATATCGCTTGATGATGTAACTGATGAAATTAAAGTTAATACATCAGGCGGAGGCGCAAAAAAGAAAAATGTAAGGGAAGAGGGCGATGATCAAAATGAAGCGGCTGACCTTGATGACGGCAAAGCGGTTGAAACCGCTGAAGAGCTGGAGCGAAGAGATTCCGAGGCCGAGAGTCCAGCCGGTGAAGAAACCCCCGGTGAATCTTCCGAAACTGATTTCGATGAAGAGAATGAAAGCGGGGGGATGGATAAGTTTATGGGGTGGATAAACAGCGTAAAAGATAAAAAAGATGATGAGGATTAATTAATAGAAAACCGGAAAGGAACCGCTTTTGGCTGATACTAGTAATTTTAGAAATGGTTTGGTAATGCGGCTTGAAGGAAAACTGTATTCAATAATTGAATTTCAGCATGTAAAACCCGGCAAGGGCCCCGCTTTCGTGAGAACAAAAATAAAAAAAATGCCTGACGGCGCTGTTATCGACAAGACATTCAGGGCGGGAGAGAAGATAGAAGAGGTTAGAGTTGAAAGGCACAAGTATCAGTTTCTTTATGAAAAGAACGGTTTGTACAATGTGATGAATGTTGAATCGTACACTCAGATCACTCTTCCGCGGGCACTTCTCGAGAATCAATTGCCCTATCTTAAGGAGAACTTAGAGATATCGATTTTGTTTGATAATCAAGATCCTATTGCAGTTGATCTGCCCATCTTTGTAGAGCTCCGGGTCGCTGAAACCGAACCCGGCCTCAAGGGGGATACAGCTCAGGGAGGATCGAAAAATGCCACTCTTGAAACCGGACTCGTTGTAAATGTTCCTCTTTTCATTGGGCAGGGGGATATTCTGAAGATTGACACACGGTCGGGTAAATATATCGAACGGGCTAAGGATAGTTAGATGTATAAAGATAAACTAAAGAAAATTATAGCTATTCTTAAAGAGGAAGAACTGGATGAAATTGAAATCAGGAGCCTCTTTTCCACTATTCGGGTTGTAAAACGAAAAGCTCAGGGTTTACTTGAAAGAGTCGAGGATCCAGCCGTCAGCGCTTACTCAGACACCATTCTTAAGGTTGAGGAGGGTGACAGCCGGGAAAAGGCTGCGGAAGATTCTTCAATTTCTGAGAAGGAAGAGAGTGAAACCGATCTCTTTGAGAAGTTCATTTCTCCGATGGTCGGGACCTTTTACACTTCCTCATCTCCTGAAAAAGATCCCTTCGTCTCGGTCGGTAAAAAGATAAAGAAGGGTGAAATACTCTGTGTTATTGAAGCTATGAAACTAATGAATGAAATTGAGGCTGAATTTGACGGGGTTATCAAAGAAATCCTGGTCGAAGATTCACAACCTGTTGAATACGGGCAGCCCCTTTTCCTGATTCAGCCCGCGTAGGGCCTTTATGCGGGTAATCCCCCATTCTGCTGCAAATCGGCTTGATAATTGCAAAAAGTGATAGCGGCTGTATAACGCGCCATGTAAAACTTATGGTATTTGTTTGCTATAGTGTAACTTACGTGATTAAGCACGAAGTTATAAATTATAGTTATAGTGCAAAATTGTCCGGAAGGCGCTCAAAATGAAAATAAAGAATATTTTAGAGTCAGTGATCGCAACCAAGGCCTCTGATCTTCATCTAAAAGCGGGAATTTCACCGGTTGTACGTGTTGATGGGAAACTTCAGAGATTGGATTTTAAGAGCCCGTCTCCAGAAGATATGGAGGATATTGCCGGGCAGATTTTAACTCCGGAGCAGAAGAAGTTATTCATGGATGAAAAGGAAGTGGATTTCGCTTTCGGAGTATCGGGTTTAGCAAGGTTCAGAGCCAATTTCTATGTTCAGAGAGGTTCGATCGCGATGGTTTTCCGGCATGTTCCGGTAAAGATAATGAGTCTGGAAGAATTAATGATACCGGATGTTGTAAAGGATCTTTCCCACAGGAAGAGAGGGCTTATTTTTGTAACAGGAACTGTGGGAAGCGGAAAATCTACAACGCTCGCGGGTATGGTTAGAGAGATAAACGAAACGTCAAGTAAGAATGTGATAACAATAGAAGATCCGATTGAATTTTTACATCACGATAAAAAGAGTATTATTAATCAGCGCGAGATCGGCAATGTCACAAAAACATTTCATGAAGCCCTGCGTCATGTTCTCCGGCAGGACCCTGATGTAATCCTAATAGGCGAGATCAGAGACGCTGTTACGATGGAGATCGCTCTTAAGGCCGCCGATACAGGGCATCTTGTCCTGAGTACGCTTCATACGATTGATGCCACTCAGACTATTAACAGGGTGATTTCATTTTTCCCTCCACATCAGCACCAGGAGATACGGTACCTGATGGCAACTACGCTTCAGTCTGTCATCTCACAAAGATTGATTCCCCTTAAGGAAGGACACGGCAGAGCCGCAGCTGTAGAAGTTATGGTTGTCACGGCGGCAATTAGGGATTATATTAAAGATCCGGATAAAACGCCGTTGATAAAGCAGGCAATTAAAGAAGGAGTGTCCTCTTACGGAATGCAGTCTTTTGACCAGTCTCTGATGAAGTTGTTAACCGAAGGATTGATAAGCAAAGAGCAAGCTCTAAAGAACAGTACGAACAGCCATGAGTTTGAGCTTAGGCTTAAGGGTGTACAATCGGCAAGCGACAAATCGTGGGATCAGTTTGAAGAAGCTGAAACCGGCGGGGGATCTCCTGGAGAGCTATAAACTAAATGTATAAAAAAATACTTGTCGCTGCCCGTGGAGAGATTGCTTTAAGGATAATCCGCGCTTGCAGAGAGCTGAGCGTCAAGACTGTTGCAGTACACTCGCAGGCTGACATTGATTCGCTGCATGTAAAATTGGCCGACGAAGATGTCAGCATCGGGCCGTCACCTCCCGGTGAAAGCTACCTTAATATTCCAAGAATAATTGCGGCTGCTGAAATTACGAATGCCGAAGCGATTCATCCCGGCTATGGATTTCTCTCAGAGAATCCCGAGTTTGCCGAGATCTGTATTTCCTGCGGAATAGACTGGATTGGGCCGTCTCCGGAATTGATGAAAAATATGGGCGACAAAGCGTTAGCGAGAAATTTAATGAAGAGCGCCGGGCTTCCCGTTATTCCGGGAAGTGAGGGTGAGGTCGCCGGTGAAGAGGAAGCCCTTAAGCTCTGCGGGGAAATTGGTTATCCGGTGATGGTCAAAGCTGTAGCGGGCGGGGGCGGAAGGGGTATTAGAATTGTAAGAAATGCCGGGCAGCTTGTTGAGAGTTTCTATACTGCGTCAGCAGAAGCGACTAATTCCTTCGGGTACGGCGGGTTGTATATTGAGAAATATCTGGATTCTCCGAGGCATATTGAGGTTCAGATCCTGGGAGACGGCAAGGGCGGAGTCCTGCATTTCGGCGAGCGGGAGTGCAGTATTCAGAGAAGGCACCAGAAATTACTGGAGGAATCACCTTCACCCGGGATTGATGATAAAATGAGAAATGATCTGTTAGCGTTAGCCGTAAAAGGAGCAGAGTATATAAAATACGGTTCGCTCGGCACAGTTGAATTTCTTGTAGATTCAAATTCTGAAATTTTCTTTCTTGAGATGAACACAAGGGTGCAGGTTGAACATCCGGTCACAGAGATGATCAGCAGTTCCGATCTGATTATGGAGCAGATCCGCCTGGCCTATACCGGGGAGCTTCTTCTTTCGCAGAATGATATTGTTATAAGGGGATGTGCGATTGAATGCCGGATTAACGCGGAGGACCCGGAGAGAAATTTTGTCCCTGTCCCCGGCAAAATTACCTTTTTCCATCCTCCGGGCGGGCCGGGGGTGCGTGTCGATTCTCATATTTACTCGGGATGTATTGTGCCGCCCTACTATGATTCACTGCTGGCCAAGGTGATAGTCTGGGGAAGCAATAGGAATGCGGCGCGTAAAAGGATGATCGGGGCGCTTGACGAATGCATT